>CAXUIV010000694.1:0-2082 GCA_964250875.1 uncultured bacterium | reverse complement strand
TTAGGTGTAACCTGCATTCACCTGATGACCGGAGTTCGTCCCTTTGACCTGTTTGATTTTGCCAACGACGCTTGGGCCTGGCAAGATTACTGGCTTCCAGATCCGCTCAATTCTGCCGAAGGTTACAGCAGCCGACTTCTGGCCCAAATTTTAGAGCGCCTAATAGAACCTGCCCTCAAGCAACGGTTCACTTCAGCGGCAGCGGCGATCGCGTTCAGCCAAAAACTAACAGGGAAGAAGATTCGAGCGATGCCTACTGCCTCAACCTGGAGTCACCTCACCCTCACTGGTCACAGTGGACTATTCGCCAGCGTCAATGCGATCGCGATCGCACCCGATGACAAACTGCTTGCTAGTGCCAGCGATGATAAAACTGTGCGGATCTGGGACCTGCAAACCGAGAAACAATTAGTCTTGCGGGGACACACTAAATTTGTCAAAGCTGTTGCCTTCCATCCCCAGACCCAGATCTTAGCGAGTGGAAGTTGCGACCACACAATCAAGTTCTAGGATGTGCAACAACTGCAAGAAATCCGGATTCTGAATCACCAGCATCACGTCAATACTTTGGCATTCAGTTCCAATGGACACATTCTTGCTAGCGGTAGCTCGGATAAAACGGTCAAACTATGGCATCCTGACGGTGAGCAAATCGTGACGCTGGTAGGACATACCCTCGCCGTCAACGCCGTTGCTTTCAGTCCAGTTGCACCTGTTTTAGCTAGTGCCAGTTCCGATTCAACCATAAAAATCTGGGATTTGAGCAAATTTGAGCTGCTACAAACCCTCATCTGTCACACGTCAGCGGTGCGAGCGATTGCCTTTAGTCCTGATGGTCAACTCCTAGCCACGGGTGGCGAAGACCGAACGATTCGCTTGTGGGATGTCACATCCTGGCAGTGCCTTCGCATTCTATCGGGACATCCCTGGGCGGTTTCTGCCCTCACGTTTTCACCTGATGGAGCAACTCTACTCAGCGGGAGTTGGGACAAAACAGTAAAATTGTGGCAGACAAGCACAGGTAGCGAAATCGCGATGCTGGTCGATCATACAGACTCCGTTAACTGTGTAGTGATGGCCTCTAATGGCAGCGTTATTGCAAGTGGCAGCAAAGATAGAACCGTGAAACTATGGCGAATCTCAAGCTAGGCGTTGCAGAATGACGGGATGAAAAGTCGCATTAGCCGTTAGCGCAGCGTTTGCGTAGCATGCCGCAGGCGTAGGCGTTAGCCTTTAGACGCAAAGTTAGAAAGAGTGATTCATACTTCAATTAAGCAATGCCTCAAGCTAAACTGAGCCAGTCTTTTTGGAGGGTATTATGAGTATCACTGTTCCCATCAATGCGATCAAGTTAAGCCCTGGCAGCACGATGAGTATCCATGACCTTTCCTGGCAGGACTTTGAAACGATTCTTGCTGATTTAGGTGAACACCGCCGTACTCGCCTCACTTACTACCGGGGGACTCTGGAAATCATGTCGCCGCTTGCTCTGCATGAACGTCCACACCGCATTATTGCTGATATTGTCAAAGCCATTCTTGATGCTCAAGGGCGAGACTGGGAAGATTTCGGTTCTACCACACTCAAGCGTCCTGAAATTGCTGGAGTCGAACCGGATACCTGTCTATATATCCAAAACGCCGACGAGGTACGCGGCTGCACCAGTCTCGATCTCAATAGTTATCCCCCTCCAGATCTCGCCATTGAAGCGGATGTCACCTCAGTCACTGCCGTAAGCGCCTATCAAGCCATGCGTGTTCCAGAAGTCTGGGTTTATTGCAATCAACAACTAAAGATCAACTTCCTTGAGGGCGATCGCTATGTTGAGGTTTCCAACAGTCCAACATTTTCTAACCTGCCAATCACCACCCTTATACCCCAGCTTGTACAACAGGCGTCAATGGGGGGACCAGCCGCATGTTACGAGAACTCAGAACTCAATTTTTTCGGTAAAACCTGCTCCTATCAAGGTGTCTCTTCGCGTCTTTGCGCCTTCGCGAGAGCCTACACGATTTAGACCTAATTAGCCGTTGGCTGAACTTGCAGAATAAGTCAGTTCCTGAAACTGAATAATATCTTGGC
>CAXUIV010000693.1:0-2131 GCA_964250875.1 uncultured bacterium | reverse complement strand
GCGCATCGAACTGACTGCTGCTAAGGAACTCGCCCTTAGAGTCAGCTTGAGAAACAGCCTTAGCGAATGCATCTAACATGAACTCAATCTCCTACTTGCTTAGTTCGAGGGCAGTTTTGATTAAAAGCGGCGTTCATTGGATGACACCGGAATGGTTAACAACAGGCATCGGCTAAAACACTTCAGTTTGTTCTCTCTCACCGCGACCCACCGATCGAGCGGCGTGAGCCAGAAATCTGAGAAAGCTGCTCACTTTTATGAGAAGTCAGCAATCTTGATCAACGAGGTGTTTTGTCTAGCATTTGCCTTATTGTTCAGACCCTTCAGGTTACTTTTATACAATGTGGAGCGTACCTTTGTTCTTTACAAATTGTTAACAGAATTTCCCTGGCAATCACAAAAGCCTCAAATCCTTGACATATAAGGAACTTACACCTGTGCTAGCAAAGCTTTCGTTACAGAACTTCATGTAGAAATGTTTAGTTAAATTCCACCCGTCGCCGCAGAACTTCTAAAAGCTTCGTCAATACTGGTGGAATAGGGGCTGTCACCTCAAGCCACTCTGACGTAGTCGGGTGCTGCAACTTCAGTCGCCAAGCGTGGAGTGCTTGACCAGGCAAATTTACTCCCACGTCTCTACCAGAACTGTAAACGGGATCTCCAACGATTGGGTGCCCCATCTGGGCACAGTGGACGCGAATTTGGTGAGTGCGACCAGTCTCCAGTTGAAAATGCATCAGCGTATAGTTACCCAATCGTTCTCGGACTTGCCAATGAGTCACCGCAGAACGTCCCCCTCTCTCAATAGGTACCACCGCCATTTTCTTTCGATCTACCGGGTGACGCCCAACCGGGACATCAATCGTACCGCTTTCACCATGAGGGGCACCGTAGACAACGCCTAAATACTCTCGACGTGCAGTTTTAGCTTTGAGCTGAGCTTGGAGGTGTTGCTGGGCAAAGTCAGTTTTGGCAATTGCGATCGCGCCCGTCGTATCCTTGTCGAGACGATGGACAATTCCTGGACGCTGTACTCCGCCAATTCCGGGTAGATTGGGGCAGTGGGAGAGAAGGGCGTTGACCAGAGTCCCGGCTGGATGACCAGGGGCAGGATGGACAACTAATCCGGCTGGTTTGTTGATGATTAGCAGAGCGTCATCTTCGTACAGAACTTCTAGGGGAATGTCTTCCGGTTGGAGGTCTAGAGGCTGAACATCGGGAATTTCTAAAGATAAGAGGTCGCCAGGTTGAACAATAGCTTTTTTAGAGGTACAAACTTTGTTATTGACCTGCACATGGCCTTGTTCAATCAACTGCTGAATGCGCGCTCGCGATAAAGGTGAATGTTGGGATAGCCAGAGGTCTAAACGCTCGCTGGTTTCTTGAACTTGAAGAAATATTGGAGGTGTTAATATCACTTGCTGAAGAGCCTAAAACTTGCTTAAAATTTCATGCATTCTGACTACCGAACCAATCACGGCGATCGCTGGAGAGCCAAATTCAGTTGCCTGTATCTGCGTCACAATCGTTGCCAAAGTACCAATTAATTCTTCCTGTTCTGGTCGCGTTCCCCAGCGTACCAGAGCAATAGGAGTATCCAAACTTAACCCGGCTGAAGACAGTCGCTCCACAATAGAAGGCAGATTGTGAACTCCCATATAGATCACAATTGTCTCCGAGCCTTGAGCGATCGCCCGCCAGTTAATATCCGGCCGATACTTACCAGCAGACTCGTGTCCTGTAACAAATGTAACCGAAGAACTGTAGGAGCGATGAGTTAAAGGAATCCCCGCATAAGCAGGCGCTGCAATTCCAGACGTTACCCCTGGTACCACCTCCACCGGCACGCCAGCCCTGACCAAATCCTCCATCTCCTCGCCGCCGCGCCCAAATATAAACGGATCTCCCCCCTTCAACCGCACCACCACCGCCTGCGTTTGTGCCTTTTCAATCAACACTTGAGTCGTCTCTTCCTGCAACAAAGAATGACGTCCCATCCGCTTACCAGCATCAATCCGTTCCGCCTTAGGATTAATCATCGCCAAAATCTGCGGACTAACCAAAGCATCATAGACCACCACATCCGCACACTCCAACAGCCCCTTCCCCTTCAGCGTAAACAGCCCCGGAT
>CAXUIV010000692.1:0-2135 GCA_964250875.1 uncultured bacterium | reverse complement strand
AGTGCTTCCAGGCTGGTACAGCAACATTTTTAATTATGGGACCAGCCTGTACGCGGGCCTGTCCCTACTGTGATATTGATTTTGAGAAAAAGCCTAAACCACTAGACCCGACTGAACCAGAACGACTGGCGCAGGCGGTGCAGCGGCTGCGGCTGAACCATGTTGTCATTACTTCTGTGAACCGTGACGAGTTGCCGGATGGTGGTGCCTCTCAGTTTGTCCGCTGTATTCAGGCCGTTCGCGTCACTTCTCCTCAAACGACGATAGAAGTCTTGATCCCAGACTTGTGTGGTAACTGGGACGCTTTAGATGTGCTACTGCAAGCAAAGCCAGACGTACTAAATCACAACACAGAGACAGTCAAGCGCCTTTACCGACGAGTACGTCCCCAGGGCAGCTATGAACGGACAATGGAATTGTTGAGGCGATCGCGCACTGCTCGGATCTATACGAAATCAGGTTTAATGGTGGGGTTGGGTGAAACTGACGCTGAAATCCGTGAAGTCATGCGGGACCTTCGTGCTGTCAACTGCGACATCTTGACGCTGGGACAATACCTCCAGCCGAGTCAGAAGCACTTGCAGGTAGATACTTTTGTGCCACCAGAGCAATTTGACGACTGGAAGCATTATGGCGAGTCCATAGGGTTCCTCCAGGTCGTCTCTTCACCCCTCACCCGTAGCTCTTATCACGCTGAGCAGGTAAGAGAGTTGATGGAACGGTATCCCTACAGACGGTAGGAGTTCTGCACTAACAGTTGGCTTAAGTGGAACAGAAAAACATCACCATTTTGGGGGCTGGTGCTTGGGGTAAGACGTTGGCGATTCTGGCAGCGGAAAACGAGCATCGAGTGCGTTTGTGGTCCCGCCAAGGGATGATGGAGTCAGCCGTAGAGGATGCTGAGATTATCGTGTCGGCAGTCTCAATGGCAGGGGTAAGAGCGACAGTCGCAGAGTTAAAGTCCTTGCCCCTCTCCCCGGAAACAATTTTCGTGACGGCAACGAAAGGGTTAGATCCAGTAACAACCTGGACACCGTCTCAGATTTGGCAAGCTGCTTTCCCGACTCAAGCAGTGGTTGTCCTCTCCGGGCCTAATTTGTCCAAAGAAATTCAACAGGGATTACCAGCTGCTACCGTCGTTGCTAGTACTGCCACGGCAGCTGAGGTGGTGCAGACAGCGTTTTCCTCTAGTCGGTTCCGAGTTTATACCAATCCCGATCCTGTAGGCGTGGAGCTGGGTGGCACCCTGAAGAATGTGATGGCGATCGCTGCCGGTGTATGCGATGGCTTGCAGCTAGGAACCAATGCTAAGGCTGCTCTGGTTACTCGTGGTCTAACAGAAATGGTCCGCATCGGCACCAGTTGGGGTGCTAAGACGGAGACGTTTTACGGATTGTCTGGGCTAGGCGACCTATTAGCAACCTGCAACAGTCCCTTGAGCCGCAATTATCAGGTGGGGTACCAGTTGGCCCAAGGTAAGACACTTACAGAGACTCTGGCTCAGTTAGAAGGAACAGCTGAGGGGGTCAATACCACTCAGGTATTGATTCAAAGAGCCAAGCAGCAAGGAATCTCGGTGCCGATCGCAACTGAAGTTCATCGCTTACTTCAAGGTGAGATTACACCTCGGCAGGCGCTGGAGGCGCTGATGATTCGAGAGACTAAGCCGGAATACGGCCCATTTATGAACTAGTACTGTGTGAAGCCAAGGTGAATCTTTGATTAAAAGACTGTAATTTCACTGGTTGTACTCGGAATATACGCCTCAGGTTTGGAATGCTAGTAGTAACAACCGAAATTAAGCTGTTTGTACTCAAAAAAATTAGCAAGCGATCAGGAATGCCCCCACTCAGTGATGTAGATTAACTTGGCCTTTGACCACACCCTTGTGTTACTGGGCCATTTTTATACTACGGTGCTGAAGGTTGTCCGCGCCAATTGCCGATTCGTTCGGGATTTGGCCTGCTGATCACCTTGAGCAGCTACTGGTGCATCGAAGCCCTTGCAAGCGCGACTTGTTCGCCTGATTCAAATTGAACCCGTGGTTACAGATTAAAGATCTGATTGCGGAACTTGTAAGTATGTTCTTTCATCGTGAATGACGGGAACAATAGCAACAGGAAAGAGCTAATCGC
>CAXUIV010000691.1:0-2148 GCA_964250875.1 uncultured bacterium | reverse complement strand
GCGATCGCGCATATTTCATCAAAAGCTAGTTTTGTCGCTAAATTACTGCTGAATGAAATGCCAGACAATATTGAGTCTGGATTTACCGATTTGGGACTGCATTTGTTACCCCATAGTCGTGAGGATTTCACCACCGACTGTTCCTGTCCAGATTACGTTAATCCCTGTAAACATATCGCAGGTGTTTATTACTTGGTAGCGGCTGAGTTAGACCAAGACCCATTTATCCTGTTTGAATTGAGGAATCTGTCTAGAGAGAAACTCCAGGCAGAACTGATTAAATCACCTTTGGGTAAGGCTTTATCCTCCGAACTGACTACCAAAGAAATCCCCGTAGAAGTTTCACAATCTTACTACACCAAGGTTGAGAGAGTACCTGTAACTGAGAAGCCGAGCTTGAGAGAATTTTGGATGGGTACGAAGCGACTACCTCAAAACGTTGAAGTGGCAACTCAGGCTGGTGTGCCAGCTATTCTGATCAAGAAACAGGGAGACTTTCCACCTTTTTGGCCAAAAGACAGTTCTTTTATCGAAGTGATGGAGGAGTTGTACGAGCGCGTGAGGACAAAAAATCGGGAAATAATGTAAAGGGAGTCCCGATGTAGAGACGTTACATGTAACGTCTCTACAGGTTGTTAGCAAATGATTTAGAATTACTACAGCAAAAGCAGCCTGACCGAATGTATCCGTAGAGAGGGTAAGGGTAAAAGCTAGGCAAGTCAAGGAAAACCTGAGGGCCTCAAGCGTATGGAAAACCAATCGCTCAAGCTCAATGTTCTGGCCGAGATTGCTGAGGCTGAATGGGAAAAGATCCCAGAGAGCGTGAAGCGATTAGTCGGGCAATTACTGGAGCGGATAGCGGCATTAGAGGAACAGGTGCAGCGGAGTTCGCAGAATTCGTCGCAACCGCCGTCACAAGATGCACCGCAGGGGTTTAAGCCAAAGCCCAAAGAGCAGGGCAGGAAGCGTCGGGGAGGTCAACCCGGTCACGAAGGACATCAGCAGAAGCTGTACGCCTCGGAAGAGTGCGCGGCGATAGAAGAGCATAATCCGAGTCATTGTTGGGCCTGTGGGGAGGTATTAACGGGAATAGATGCAGAGCCACAACGATGTCAAATTGTGGAGATTTCACCGCTGCGTCCAATTGTGACAGAGCAGCGGTTTCACGCCTTGGAATGTTCGAGTTGTGGGGTAAGGACTCGTGCTTATGACACAGAGGTGGTAGATGGCAGTCGGTATGGGGAGCGGTTATGCGCCTTAGTCGGGCTATTGAGTGGAGAGTATCGCCAAAGTCACCGGATGGTGGTGCGTCTGCTGGCAGAAATCTTTGAGGTAGAAATGGAGGTGGGGAGCGTAGGACGGTTGCGCCAAGCCATCAGTGAGGCAATAGCAATGCCTGCTGCAGGTGGCAACGCGATCGCCATCCACAATGACTAGGTCGATGTCATTTTTAATTACACCCAGCAGTCACGCAGCAGAATTTAGAGGATAATGAAGTAGAATCTGGTTGCTAGCTATGACTCAACAGCTGCTCAATACTGAAGAAATCGTCACTGAGCTTGACATCAGCGATCTGGTCATCGAAGACGATACTCCTGTGGACAACCTCCAGTCTGAGAAGCAACAACGGCTGTTAGTGGAACCGCTCTACAGCTCGAAGGCTCTACCGTCACCCTTCCTAGCGGCTGCTAATGTAGGACTCTTCTACAAACTTAAGGGGGATCCGGTTGTCCCCGATGCGATGCTCAGCTTAGGGGTGCAGTGTGCTGACGACTTCTCCAAGAGACAAAACCGCTCCTATTTTGTGTGGGAGTTTGGCAAGCTGCCAGAGGTCTGCGTGGAGATTGTGTCCAATCAGGAAGGCGACGAACTCACCCTCAGCCGCAAGTCACAGCAGAAGGGAAAGACGACTATTAAGAAAGACCTGTACGCACAAATCCGCATTCCCTACTATGTGGTGTTTGACCCGCTGCAACAGATTCAGGGCAAGAACGAGATGAACTCAGCACTGCTGCGGGTGTGGTCGAATTTGGCGGGTCGCTATACGGAGTTGACTCCACAGCAAGGAGTGAGTAAGGTTGGACAGTCGGTTTGGCTAGAGGAAGTGGGTTTAGGGCTAACGCTGTGGTCAGGGCAGTTTGAAGAGGA
>CAXUIV010000690.1:0-2160 GCA_964250875.1 uncultured bacterium | reverse complement strand
GGTTGCTGAGTGACCCCTATTACCGTCTCCAATCCGCTGAAGAAATTGCGGTAGCAGCAGCACTCGGCCTTCAGATTAATGTAAACCAAGCTAGTGTAGATGACTGGCTAAGGCTACCGGGATTGTCAATTCACCAAGCGCGATCGCTGGTGGAACTTTGCCGAGGTGGAGTACACTTTTACTGCCTGGAGGATGTCGCAGCGGCATTGAATCTACCGCTCCAGCGACTACAGCCTCTGGAGCCTATGCTTAATTTTTATTACTATGACGAATGTCATCCGGTGCTGGTCAACCCTAATACAGGGACAGTTGACATGCTGGTGCGAATTCCAATCATTGAGCTAGCTTTCGCCACAGCCATAGTGCAAAATCGGCTTTTAGCTGGACCATACCGCAACCTAGTTGATTTCCAGCAGCGGTTGTCGTTACCTGGCAACGTCACGGCCCAACTGATGCATTATTTGCGGTTTTAACTCAGATAAACCCAATTCGATCGAGGGGCCAAAAGCGGAACCGGGCACGGCCTATAATGCTCTGTTTAGGCAAGAAGCCCCAGATGTGGGAGTCGTTGCTGTCATTCCGGTTATCCCCCATAGCAAAAAATTCATCTTCCGGCACCCGTTTTGGTCCCCACTGATAAGAAGGCGGTTCGGCAATATAGTTTTCTTCCAGAGCTTTACCGTTTAGATAAACCTTACCGTTAGCAACTCTAACGACTTGACCCGGCTCACCAACGATGCGCTTGATGAACGCCTGGTCTTTGGCATATCCCAGCAGTTGCAGCTGTTCAGGGGAGTCAAAGACCACAATATCGCCGGTAACTGGTGGGCGAAATCGGTAGGAAATTTTCTCCACCACCAGGCGATCGCCTGTGTGTAAGGTCGGTACCATTGAGTCAGAGGGAATGTAGCGGGGTTCTGCGACAAAAGCCCGGATAAAAACTGCCAGGCACAGGGCGATCGCCAGAAGCTGAAGGTTTTCCCGCTGGTTACGCCACACCCGCAACCACAGAGGAGCTTCTGCCAAATCTTTTTCGTTAAACGTCATAGAGCTTATCGAACTGCTTGAAAAATTCACATAAATACTTTGACTATTTTGACGCTAAAGTCGGCAACATTGTGAACATTTCATGCTTAAAACTTCTACCAATGATCGCCAAACTACTGGGAATTTGCAGCCTGCCCAAGAATTCTCGGTAGAACCTTCCAGGGTTCTGACTTGGCTAATAGAGCTTCTGTCTGAAGTTGAAACTCTTCAGGAAGATAATGAATTAAAACGCTGGTATCAAAGCACAAAGCTTTAGTCATGGCGTTGTAGAGGCATTGTGAGGTTACGGGTGTGGAAAAATACTTATAATTGGCTCAGAGCAAGAAGCTTTCAGACATGGCTGCTTCAATGCAATATATCAACAGTGGGCTACGCCTCGGATGGTTGATTAATCCCCAAGACCGGCAAGTGGAGATTTACCGATACGGAAAACCTGTAGAAGTGATTCAGTGTCCGGCAACATTGTCAGGTGAAGCTGTTCTACCAGGCTTTAGCATCCAAATCCCTTAAAACCTGGCAGCTCATAGAGAATAGACTTCTTGCATAAATAATTTTTTTGCTCTCGCATGAGCGTAGAGCCGTTAGCGAAGCGTTAGGCGCAAAGAAGAACATCAAGAAGGGGACTTTTGCAAGAGGTCTAATGGTGCAAAATTACAGAAATTATGAACGCTGCCACAAAAAAAGATGGTAGAAAGCTAACCTGCTCTACCATCTTTTGCTCACTGTTCAATTGTTAGCTTTCTGTAATCAGTAGTCACCAGCACTTAACAACTGACGACTGACCATTGACAACTGACGACTAACTACTCAGCCCCTTGAGGCAGCAGTTCCCGACGCTTTTCAGTTAACACCTTCACAGTGCCAGTATCGTCCACATCAACCACGGCTGTATCACCGTCCTTGATGCGACCAGACAGGATCTCTTCCGCGAGGCTATCTTCTAGCAAGCGCATAATCGCCCGTCTTAACGGTCTTGCGCCGTAGCTGGGACTGTAACCCTCTTCCACCAGTCGGTCCTTGAACCGTTCCGTCACCTCCAAGGTGATGCCCTGCTCGATCAGACGACCAAACACGTCTTTGAGCATGATGTCGGCAATTTCCTTCACTTCATCC
>CAXUIV010000689.1:0-2169 GCA_964250875.1 uncultured bacterium | reverse complement strand
TGCGGCTTCAAACAATTCTGCGGGGATCGCCTGCGCTCCTGCAATCACGTTGAACAGGATATACCACATGGTGCCTAGCATCATGAGGGCAACTGACCCAATCTGTAATCCTCCCCCGATGTGAACTAAGAACAGGAGCAAAACTGGAAATAAAGCTGTTGCTGGCACCGAAGCAACAATTTGAACAATGGGCTGGAGGACTTGAGCTAGACGAGGGTTGCGGCCAATGATGACGCCTGCCGGGACTGTAAATAACAGCGATAGCACTAAAGCGACAAACACCCGCAAAGCAGTCAGCACCGCTGCGCCTAAAACCGTTCGCCAATCTGACCAACTCAAGAACCGTAGCAGCAATACTGCTTCCCAAGTTCCCCAAAGAACGATCACGGTTAACCCACTGACAAACAGCCAATTGATCCATTGAGTGAGCGGTGAGTGGATACCTGGAGTTACGGATGGAGTTTCAGCAGGAGACGCTCTGCTTGAATCTCGGTTGACCAGTGCCGATATCGGCAGCCAAATCCGTTCACTAAGAATGCGTAGGGTTGGCGATCGCCTGAGGAAATCTAAAACGAATGATTGGGGGCTATTTTGAGCTTCAACCGTTTCAAATTTAAACTTCTCTGCCCAAGCAATCAGCGGTCGCCAGACAAAGAAATCCGTTAGCACAATCGTCCCAATTAGCACAGCTAATCCCCAGTTAAGCGCCCTAAAGTTGCCCTGGTCCGCCGCAGCACCCAGAAAAGAACCTAAACCTGGCAAACGAAAGTTTTTGTCTCCCAAACTTAAAGATTCAATCGGAATCAGAAAAAACCAGCCTCCGGCTACAGACATGACGCTATTCCATACCAAGCCAATGACACCAGAAGGCAGTTCTAACGTCCAAAACCTTTGCCAAGCGCTTAGGCGGTAAACTCGTGCGGCTTCTTGTAATTCTTTAGGAATATTGGATAAAGACTGGTAGAAACTAAACGTCATGTTCCAGGTCATACCTGTAAAAATCAGCAAAATTGCCGCCAGTTCAATTCCAATGCGCTGTCCTGGAAACAAGGCAATTAGGGCCAGCATCACTCCTGGCGCGAGCGATAGAACCGGAATCGACTGGAGAATGTCCAAAAGAGGAATCAGTATTTTAGCTGCAAACACATATCTGTAAGCGGCATAAGCATAGAGCAACGTGAACACTAGGGATAAAAAGTAGGCAACTCCCAGTCGTAGCAAAGTTTGGGCTGTATAGCTAGGTAGAACAGCCAAGCTTGTTTCAACTTTAAAGCTGGGGTTATAAGCGCCGCTGAACTGGGCAGATGTTTTCACAATCGCAAAGATCAAAGCTATGGTTGCCAAAATCAGCAATCCATCCTGCCAAGTCCAGGTTGATCGGGCCAGGGTTTGATTTGCGGGAGTCAGGGGTCGAGTCATTGGCCTGCCTGGAATAAAATAGGAGAATTACGACTTGTTACGACGCGACCTCGGCTGGTTGGGAGACTACCTGTTCTAGGAAAATCTCTCCAGATGGCTCATCATAGCTGTAGATTTCCGCATAACGACCCCAGTCAATTGCGGTCTGTAACTGTTGCCGTGCTTCCTTCTCACTGAAGCTAGCTTCTAAAATATCCAAAATTAACTCTTCCGGGATACGTTGATTTCGCTTCGCTTGCAGGAGGCGATAAATCCGCTGCACCAGGAGAATATGGGTTTGTAGCTGATTGCGTACAAGCTGTTTGCGCTGGTCAATCCCACCGGCAATAAATTGCTTGCCTACAGAGGTGAGGCTGATATCTCCTTCTTTGATGGCGATGAGGTCCATTAATTGAGCAGCCTCAACAATTGGCAGGATGTCATCTACCTCCAGCTGTAGCTCTTGAGCTAGGCGATAGAGGTCTCCCTGTCGATCCTCTAACAGCTCTAGTAGACCAGCAACTGAGCCAATCCGCACAGCGGGTAAAGATTGATACTTCGGTGCTTGAGATGGTTCAGGTTCAGAAACCGTGGCGGGCGGTTCAACTTCTTCTAGTTCAGGATGGGTGAGGATTTTGTAAACCTGGTCTACCAAAGCCTGAAAGCTAGGGCTTTTGCGATCGCGGTAGTGGGGCAGAGTTACAGGTAAATTGGCCCGAATCCGTCCGGGATTACGACCCAGAACAATAATTCGATCGGCTAAGATGACAG
>CAXUIV010000688.1:0-2179 GCA_964250875.1 uncultured bacterium | reverse complement strand
TAGAATATGGGGTGATTGGCGACAGTGTTAACATAGCCTCAAGGCTAGAAAGTTGCTACAAAGACCGCCAACCTAGCACCTGCCGTGTGTTGATTGCTGACGCAACTCTAGTTCACGTCCAAGGGCAGTTCCAAACCGAATCCTGGGGACCAGTGGCTTTGAAGGGCAGACGACAAGAGGTGGAAGTTTATCGCGTTATCGGTCGTAATTAGCTATTGGCTTAATTCATCAAATCATGACTCAAATAGTTTGGATCGCAAGACATGGGAACCGCATTGACTTCGTCAACCCGGAATGGTTCAACACCGCTGAACGCCGCTACGATCCACCCCTTTCAGACGATGGTGTTGTTCAAGCATACCAACTGGGTCAACGTCTGAAGCGAGAACACATTTCCCACATCTTCGCTTCACCCTTCTTACGCACGGTGCAAACGGCAAACCAAATAGCGGAGGCTCTTGACTTACCAATTAAACTGGAGTCGGGTCTAAGCGAATGGCTGAACCCAGTCTGGATGACAGCGGCACCAGAAAGAATGTCTCTAGAGGAGTTAACCCAGCTATATCCTCGAATTGACCCCAGCTACACCTCTCGCGTTACGGCTGAGTATCCAGAAACTGGCGAGCAGTCACTAGAACGCTCTGGAAAAACAGCAAGATTGCTGGCAGATGAGTTTCCAGAGGATATCCTATTGGTAGGTCATGGCGCATCGGTAGTCGGTGCCACAACGGGACTAGTTGGTGCAGTAGCCAAAACCCAAGTCAAGGCTTCTCTGTGTTCTCTGGTTAAAGTTGTTCGTCAAGACCCGGATTGGTTGCTGGAATTAACTGGCGATACCTCCCATCTAAGCCAAATAGAAGAAGTCATTCGATTTAACTAGGGTCATGACATTACTTATTGCAGGAGATATCGGCGGCACTAAAACAATTCTGCGGTTGGTGGAAAAATCAGCATCGGCAGGATTGCACCCTCTCTATGAGGAGCGTTACCCTAGCGGTGACTTTTCAGATCTGGTGCCGATAGTACAGCAATTTCTAGAAACAGCTGCTCAGCAGTTGGGCAAGCATCCAGTCCCCAAAAAAGCTTGCTTCGCGATCGCCGGTCCCGTCGTTAACAATACTGCGAAGCTGACCAATCTCCCTTGGTCTCTGGATGCCAAACGTTTGGAACAAGAACTGGGAATCGCATCTGTTTCTCTAATTAATGATTTTGCCGCAGTTGGCTATGGCGTTCTGGGTCTAGAAACCTCAGACCTTTACACTTTGCAGATCTGTAAGCCCCAACAGGCTGCTCCGATTGCAGTCATTGGCGCTGGTACTGGATTAGGCGAAGGTTTCTTAATCCATCAGCTAGACAGCTACCAGGTTTTCGCCTCTGAAGGTGGGCACGCCGACTTTGCCGCTCGCTCTCAGTTGGAATATGAGTTATTGCAGGATATATCAAAGCGGCATCAGGTTGGCCGCGTTTCGGTTGAGCGAGTCGTTTCTGGTCAGGGTGTAATAGCCATTTACCAATTTCTTCGCGATCGCGCCTTTGCTGAGGAATCACCAGAGGTCGGGCAAGTGGTGAGAAATTGGGAACAACAAAGGAGTCGCAACGAAAAAACTGCGGCCCCAGGGGCTGCCTTAGAAAAGCGTGATCACCCTCCAGAGCAGATACCAACGTCAGTCGAAACCGATAATACGGTGGATCCAGCGGCTACTATTGCCGCCGCTGCCTTGGAAAAACGCGATCGCCTCTCGGAGCAAACAATGCGAATGTTTGTCGAAGCCTATGGTGCTGAAGCTGGCAATCTGGCGCTTAAACTCCTACCCTATGGCGGGCTGTATGTCGCTGGCGGTATCGCCGCCAAAATCCTGCCGCTGATCCAGGAAGGAGGATTCATTCGCACTTTTGCTCAAAAGGGTCGCGTGAGTCCGTTGCTCAAAGATGTACCCGTGCATGTTGTCCTCAATCCCCACGTCGGGCTGATTGGGGCTGCTATCTGCGCTGACAAACTTTAGGTAATGTGATTGGTTAGTGGTTGTTGGTTGTTGGTTAGTGGTTGTTGGTTAGTGGTAATGTTAACAACTAACAACTAACAACTAATTCGCTCAATCAAATGGTCGCCAACGCGCAGGGCATTGGCAATAACAGTGAGCGCAGGACTCACACTTGCACTTGATGGAAAGAAACTACT
>CAXUIV010000687.1:0-2185 GCA_964250875.1 uncultured bacterium | reverse complement strand
AGCCCAGTCAGTGCAGGCCCAAGCAAATGGCAGTTCCATTGTTTTCCTGCTAGCAGAAGACAACAAAGTCCACGCCCAGCCTGTCAAGGTAGGGGAAATCGTCAATGGTAATGAAGTGGAAGTCAGGGACGGGTTGAAAGTGGGAGATCGAGTTGTCGTTGCTGGTGCGGGGTATCTCCACGATGGCGATCGCGTCCAGCCGCAGTGAGGGGATGGGGCAATGGGGTGAAACTTTGGAATGTAGAGACGTTGCATGCAACGTCTCTACAAATGTCGCTCTAAGTTGTCCCTGTAAAGAAAGGGCATAATAAAAGGAGCATTACTTCCTATGCTTAACTTTTATACGCTTGTCTCCTCCTTACTCTGCCAACAATCCAACAGCCGCAATGTCTTTCAACATCTCAGCTTGGTCAATTAAGAAACCAGTACCTACCCTGGTTCTATTTTTGATCTTGACTATCTTGGGCTTGTTCTTCTTTCCTCAACTGGGAATAGATGCCAGTCCTAACCTCGACATCCCTTCAGTTTCTGTCACCGTCAGCCGACCGGGAGCTGATCCAGCAGAGCTAGAATCCCAAGTTACCAAGCAAGTTGAGGACTCGGTTGCTGGTTTAGGAAACATTGACCACATCCTCTCCACGGTGACAGATGGTGCCTCTGTCACCACCGTCGATTTTGTGCTGGGTACTAACAGCGATCGCGCTACCAATGATGTGCGTAACGCTGTCGCTCAAATTCGCCAAAATCTGCCGCAAGACATCAGCGATCCGGTTGTGACGCGGATTGATGCCGCGGGTGGTTCGATCATGTCCTACGCTGTGGTTTCCGACCGGCAGTCTGTGGCCCAGTTGAGTGAGCTAATTGACCAGACAATCAGCCGTAACCTGCTGTCTGTAGCAGGTGTGGCTCAAGTTCAGCGGATTGGAGGTGTGGACCGCGAAATTGAGATCTATCTCAACCCAGACCAGCTGCAAGCGCTGGGGATTACTGCTACTCAGGTGAATGAACAGATCCGCGCTCTCAACATTAACCTACCGGGCGGCAGAGGCAATGTCGGTAGCAGTGAGCAGACCATCCGCACCCTTGGTAGCGCTAGCAATGTAGAGGCGTTGAGAAACTATCAAATCACTCTACCTCAAGGTGGCTTTGTCACGCTGTCGGACCTAGGGGAGATCAAGGATAGCTATGCCGAGGCGCGTCAAGCTGCCCGTCTAAATGGCAAACCTGTGGTTGCCTTTTCGGTCCTCCGCAGTACGGGTAGCACCCTCGTTACTGTGGAAAGAGGCGTCCGGGCAGCAGTGAAAGAATTTCAAAAGACGCTGCCTGCGGATGTCAAACTGGAACTGATCTACAGCCTGGCCGACTTTATTCAAGACTCTTACCAAGCCTCGATTGACGCCCTCGTTTTAGGGTCAGCGTTGGCAGTGGTGACAATCTTAGTATTTTTACGAGACTGGCGAGCAACTTTGATTACCGCCGTCGCGTTGCCACTATCAGCAATTCCGACTTTTGCCGTTTTGAAGGTATTTGGCTACACCCTCAACAGCATGACTCTCCTAGCACTTTCGCTGGTGGTAGGGATTCTGGTGGATGATGCGATCGTGGAAATTGAGAACATCGAACGGCACATCCAAATGGGGAAAACACCGA
The DNA here is from genome assembly GCA_964250875.1 of uncultured bacterium. Taxonomy (GTDB): domain Bacteria; phylum Cyanobacteriota; class Cyanobacteriia; order Cyanobacteriales; family Chroococcidiopsidaceae; genus CAXUIV01. Next base: position 535 of record CAXUIV010000687.1, on the reverse strand, counting down.
GGCAAGCCGCTTTTGACGCTTCGGACGAGATTGGGTTGGCGGTGGTTGCGACCACGATGACAATTGTGTCGGTGTTTCTGCCGGTTGCTTTTATGGGCGGCATCCCCGGCCAGTATTTTCGCCCATTTGGATTGACGGTGGCGGTATCGGTCTTGTTCTCCCTACTCGTGGCACGCACGATGACGCCACTGATGGCGGCATACTTGATGAAAGACAAGCATCATGATGACAGTCTGCACCAAGATCAGCTCTCCTACCAGTATCGGCGGCTGTTGACCTGGTCTTTGAAGAATCGGGCAAAAACACTAATCCTTGCCTTGGCCTTCTTCATCGGCAGCATTATGCTGGTGCCCCAAATTCCTAAGGGTTTCATCGATCGAGATGACACAGGGCTTTCTATCGTCTCAATTGAACTTCCTCCTGGCTCTACCCTAGAACAGACAGATGGAGTTGTGCAGCAGGCAACTCAGATCCTGCGGAACGACCCAAATTTAGGGCAAACAGTCGTGAGTGTGCTAGCAACAGAAGGTGCTCC
>CAXUIV010000686.1:0-2199 GCA_964250875.1 uncultured bacterium | reverse complement strand
CTCCTTGCTACTCTGGCTATGCCAGTTCTTAAGTGGCTCTAATGTCTGATGCCTCTTGAGGAGGACTTTACATTGGTCTCGCTTTGTTAAATTTACACTAATTTGATAGATTTATAGTAGTTTTATCGTTTTAGAATCAGTAAGCGCAGGCAAGGCTCTAAGAGGGCTTCATGAATATGTCTACTGATAAACACCACCCCTCCAACTGGCTAGGACGGAGAAAAATCATTCGCGCTGTGAATGGCGTTCAGGATTTTGTCGTTTTTTCTCTGTGCATCGGCGTGGTTGGTCTGATTTTAATGAAGCTAGGAGGCAAGTTGCTCTCAGAGGCGATATTTGTCAGAAGCAAGAAACTGAGGGAATAAGTTACACGACCCGTTTTGGTTGAGAAGTCAAAAGAAGTTGTAGGATATTGCTATCAACCCGGAAAGGTAGCTAGGGTTCCGCTGGTACTTACTAGGTCTGGACCGAGCGCTACATCATGCTATTTATAGGCAGACACCTTAGAGGAACAGAAATCCAGAGGGCATAGGTTGGCGGTTTCCCCATGCCCTTTTCTCTGAGGTGCCTTCATGAATGGCTTTGCCTTTACCTTGGTCTTTGTAGCTGCCTTTATTCACGCTACTTGGAATTTGTTAGCTAAACGTTCCAGTGGGGGTGGACCATTTGTCTTTCTCACAAATGCCCTTGCAGTTTTGCTCTACATGCCGCTCTGCTTTGCTGTTTTGGTCGTGCAGCGACCATCGGTCAACGCAGTTACCCTCATTTTCATTGTGGGTAGTGCAATAACTCATCTGGTTTATTTCCTGGTACTACAACGCGGCTACCGAGTGGGCGATCTGTCCCTGGTTTATCCGCTTGCACGGGGAACAGGTCCAATGATTTCTAGCACCGCAGCGATCGCCTTTTTAGGAGAACATCCGACTCCACTAGCAATTACAGGTATTGTTCTCATTATCAGCGGTGTGTTTGTGTTAACAGGGGATCCCCGCCAGCTTTGGAAAGGCTCTAGAACAGCAGTCTCTTATGGGGTATTGACAGGGGTAATGATTGCTTCCTATACCATTTGGGACAAGTGCGCGGTCAGCCAGTTTGCTATCTCTCCCATTTTGCTGAACTACGGATCTAATGTGTTTGAGGCATTGTTGCTCGTCCCTTTTGCCCTGCGTCATTGGCAACCAGTTGAGATTGAGTGGCGCAGACATCGACGCGAAATCTTAGGCGTTGCTGTACTGAGTCCTCTAGCTTATCTGCTGGTGCTAATGGCGATGGTGTTTACGCCTGTCAGCCACGTTGCTCCCCTGCGAGAACTCAGCATCCTGGTGGGTACTGTGATGGGAAATCGCTTGTTGGCAGAAGGAGAAGCTTCTCGTCGCCTGCTGGCATCGGCAATTATCGTTCTTGGGATTGTGACGCTTGCAGTTAATTGAAGCAGTACGGTACTCATATGATTGCCGTACTTGTAGAAATGATATTGTGAACAATCATGGTCGATCGAGTCAAGGATCGGTAGAGTATGACATTTCAATCAGCGGTAGCTTCTCAGATTCCGATCGTCGATGTCAGTTCACTGGTGTCTGGTGTTGGCAATCCAGATATCGCTGCCAGACAAATCCAGCAGGCATGTCGCGATACGGGCTTTTTTTACATCGTCGGACATGGTGTTGAGGAGTCGTTGCAGCAGCGATTGGCAGAACTGAGCCAGGAGTTTTTCGCCCAGGATTTGGCAACAAAGATGCAGATGCGTATGGCGCTGGGCGGTAGAGCTTGGCGTGGCTATTTTCCGGTAGGCGATGAACTCACTTCCGGCAAGCCGGATCAGAAAGAAGGGATTTATTTTGGTGCGGAACTGGACGCCGCGCATCCAGCGGTGAAAGCGGGACTGCCACTGCATGGAGCTAACTTGTTTCCCAGTCCACAGTGGCGCGAAACCGTTCTTCAATATTTGTCGGCAATGACGCAGCTCGGCCACAGGCTGATGGCTGGAATCGCCCTCAGTTTAGGCTTAGAATCGTCTTACTTTGACGATCGCTACACTGCCGATCCGCTGATTTTGTTTCGCATCTTCAACTACCCGCCCGATGCCAACCCATCTGCTTGGGGCGTTGGCCAACACACGGACTACGGTTTGCTGACGATCCTGAAGCAGGATGAGTCGGGTGGTTTGCAGGTGAAGTCAAAATCAGGTTGGATTGATGC
>CAXUIV010000685.1:0-2216 GCA_964250875.1 uncultured bacterium | reverse complement strand
TGACTGATAATCCTAACTCTGGGGTCGGTAAACTGTTGGCAAATTTCTACACTCCGATCCGGGGAGCCATCATCAATAACAAGCAGTTCAAAGTTTTTGTAGGTTTGCTTTAGTACTGATTCAACCGCAGCGCTTATGTACTTCTCTACTTGGTAGACTGGAATAATAACAGAAACTTTTTTCACCTTGGCAACCACCCTTTGTATTGCTCTTTACAGGAGCCTCACACCGATCTGCTCCTGAATTAAGCCCCTGGACTTAGCATCTTGACCTGGCTGACTTGCTCTTCTTTTCTCTCGCTCATCAGCTTTTTAAGGCTACACAGACCGAGCATGAGCGGCAGTAGAGCTAACGTGGAAATGACCTTGAATGAACAGCTACACTTAAGCGCCTCGCGAATTTGGTTAACTCCAGCCTTCTGATCGCCTCTGACCAGCGTCCGCCGCGCAATTTTAAGCGCGTAGAGGGCACAAGATTCTCTGGCTCTACTTGACAGTTTACCAGCAATCTGAGTGGGTAGATACGAGTGGGAGATCTCAATCGCCTTTCGTGTATCGACAATGTTTGCACCAGACCTAATTAAGTCAGAAGTATCTGAGGAGGAATGTACACGGTAGTGTGCTAGCGCTTGAGGCTCATACCAAACTGGGTAATGCGCGGCAATTCTCTTCCACATTTCCCAGTCAATAGTGTGTTCTAATTTTGGATGAAATGCACCCAAAGCTTCGTAAACACTACGCCTAACTACAATAGCAGGAGCTTGGATCTGATTCCCTACAGCAATGCGCTCCAGCCAGTTTGACAGAATACCGGGTGTGTTTCTTTTGAGTGGAGATGCATACCGATGACGGCTTGCCTCATCCACTTCCATCCAGCGACAGAATGCGGCTCCAATTGTTGGCTCTTGTTCGAAAGCTGCCTGCAACTTGCTGTAGAATCCAGGCAAAACTGCATCATCATCATGCAGGATATGCACCAAATGACCACGAGACCGCTCTATACAGGTGATGAGGTTTCCTTTTAAGCCCAAGTTTTTGGATTGCTTAAAAAAGCTCACTCGACCCTGACCGATTCTCCTGACAACTGCTTCTGGATCGGCATCTGTAGAACAGTTATCTATCACCTCTATTTGCATCAGCTCAGGACCTGGAGCTTGCTCTAGAACGCTCCTGAGTACCTCTTCTAAATACTTTGTGCGATTATAAGTCGGAATCATCACAGACCAAATCGGTCTGTGTACTCCTTCAGGAATCGGATCGATTTGTGTTATATCTGCGGCATCTTCAAGTTTTAAATTTTTCATGTCGCTTGTTGAGTATCAGCCTAAGAGGCTATTAAATTCACCTTCGCATTATCAATTAATCATTAATAGAAGAATACTGGTAGCCTTTGTGCTTCCTTTTTACGTAATCTTCAACCGAGGTAGACTTTTTGCAATGGAATGATGAAGATTGAGCTGTAGCACGTGAATACTTGTGTAGTTAATAGACGGTTTATAACCTACTCCACCTCGGTCACTCTCCAGCTAAGTTTCAAGTTAACCCAAAAATTCCATATGGTAGCAACCCCAATGGCAATTAGGTTAGCCAGGTAACGGTTGTGAACAAGGAGGTTGAACACCAAGTTCAATACCAACACATTCAATACCAGTCCTGCCAGACAGATAATGTTGAACTTCAAGAACCGTTTGAGACGCTGCTGCCATCCCCGTTGCTGACTGGAAATGTCACCAAAGGTCCACCGATCGTTTAATAAAAAGTTATTGATAATAGCCAGCTCACCAGCAATAATTTTGCTGCGAGTCAGCCCCCAGTGGAGTGTCGTCGGGTCACTCAATAGGTAAAGCACCGTCATATCAATAAATACCCCCGTGAGGCCCACTAAACCAAACTGGACGAACCGACGAACCGGAAAATTAAATCGCTGCTTCAGCCGACCAAGCCGACCACGGGAGAGACGCAACCGCAGCAAGTGGCGTAAGTAATCTACATACTGTTTCCATGTAACCTTGCTCTCGCCCTCTCGACGCTCTTGAAATACGTAGCCAACTTCAGCAATCTGGTTTACGTCTCCGCGACCTAGCACCTCAATCAGGATTTTATAACCTAGGGGACTTAAGGTTCGTCCGGCGATCGCACTACGACGTACCAAGAAATAGCCACTCATTGGGTCAGAGATGCGGTCTATCACTCCTGGCAACATCATCAACCCCAGCA
>CAXUIV010000684.1:0-2218 GCA_964250875.1 uncultured bacterium | reverse complement strand
TCTATGTTGTTTTTCTCGAATAGTGCTAGACGACACGGCGATTTCACTTCCTCACTTGTAATAGCTTAAATCTGGCTGTGAACAATGTGGCTGTAAACAATGTGACTGTAAACATAGGCAGTTAATTTTTTGCAATTATAGTAGTCTGACAGTTAAACGCTTGAGAAGATCGCGTGAGTGTAACGAATAGAATCCCAGAGCAAGGTACAGCCGCTAGTCAGTCTCCTAGTATGGCTCAAAGCTTCGATTGGCTACATCGCGGTGTAGCTGAGATTTTTCCACAGGCTGATTCAGAGGATCCATCTGCGAGACTGGATAAGCTGTTGGCAACGACAACTCGGCCTTTGCGAGTTAAGTTTGGGATTGACCCTACAGGTATGGACATTCACCTCGGTCATAGTATTCCAGTGCGGAAGCTGCGAGCGTTTCAGGATGCTGGGCATACAGCAGTTTTAATTATTGGTGATTTTACCGCTAGAATCGGCGACCCTACAGGCAAATCAGAGGTGCGTCGTCAGCTAACGGAGGATACGGTAGCCAAAAATGCTCAAACTTTTCTGGATCAAGTTCGTCCGATTTTAGATTTTGACACCCCAGCGCGGTTAGAAGTCCGCTACAACTCCGAGTGGCTTTCGCACCTGGACCTGGCTAGAATCCTAGAGCTATTATCCACTATGACGGTAGGGCAGATGCTGGCAAAGGAGGGTTTCGCTGAGCGCTACGAGAAACAAAACCCGATTTATCTGCACGAGTTTCTCTACCCGCTCATGCAGGGATATGATTCCGTTGCGGTCAAGGCAGATGTAGAATTGGGCGGAACAGACCAAAAGTTTAACATAGCGGTGGGACGAGATTTACAACGCCATTTTGGTCAACGTCCACAGTTTGGAGTGCTGTTGCCAATTCTGATAGGCACAGATGGATTGCAGAAGATGTCGAAGTCCTTGGGCAATTACGTTGGGGTATCAGAAGACCCGCTGACAGTGTACTCTAAGCTGGAGAAGACGCCTGACCATATCTTAAAGCAGTATTTTGAGCTGTTGACAAATCTACCTCTGGAGAGATTGCCAGGAGGTCCACGCGATCGTCAGAAACTGCTGGCTTTTGATGTTGTCGCCCAGTATCACGGGGTTGAGGCAGCGCAGCAGGCTCAACGGGCAGCCCTCTCTGGCGGTAAAGACGGCACAGTTCCGGAATTTTCGCTCTCCAGTGTGCAGTTTCCCGCTAAATTGTTCTATATCCTAAGCGCTAGTGGCTTATGTAAAAGTAGTTCAGACGCTCGACGGCAGATTCAGGGTGGGGCAGTGTCGCTGGGTGGCGATCGCATTACCCAAGTAGACCTAACCTTTGATGACCCAGCCGAACTGTACGAGCGGGTGTTGCAGGTCGGGAAGAGTAAATTTGTGCGGTTGGTATAACGATGTCTATTGCCGAACGCATTATTGTGCCTCTAGATGTGCCTACAGAGGCGGCGGCGATCGCGCTGATCGAGCAGCTACCCCAAGTCACCTATTGGAAAGTGGGGCTAGAGCTATTTGTTAGCGGTGGGGCAGGCATTTTAAAAATGCTGAAAGACCGGCAGAAGCGAATTTTTTTGGACCTCAAGTTCCACGATATTCCCAATACCGTTGCCGGTGCTTGTCGGGCAGCAGCTCGTTACGGCGTAGATTTACTCACAATCCACGCCACATCTGGCAGGGAAGCATTGACTTCAGCCCGTGCGGCAGTCCAGCAGGGGGCTGTGGAGGGAGGCTACTCACCACCTAGATTAATTGCAATTACGCTGCTGACAAGCCTGACACCCAGACAGCTAGCATTCGAGCTAAAAGTTCCCCTAGAATTGCCAGACTACGCTCTACAAATGGCACTCCTGGCTCAAGAGGTAGGGCTGGATGGTGCGGTTTGCTCGCCCCAAGAGGTAGAACAGCTGCGGCAAACCTGTGGTAATGATTTTCTCCTCGTTTGCCCCGGCGTTCGACCCGCTTGGGCGACTTGGGCAGCAGGAGACCAAAAGCGATCGCTCACTCCGGAAGCAGCAATGGAAGCAGGAGCAGATTACCTGGTCATCGGGCGTCCAATCACTGCTGCCCCCCAACCCCAGTTGGCTTGGGAGCGAGTGTGTCAAGAACTGGCTACAGTTGTATGAAATCACTAGGAAACCTACGCTGGTGGACTGTTAGCCTCATCTGGATTACCACAGTCTCGGCCTCCAAACACC
>CAXUIV010000683.1:0-2253 GCA_964250875.1 uncultured bacterium | reverse complement strand
GCCAAATAAAAAGAGAGCCACTTGGGCGACTCTCTCGATCATCAGGGTGCATCTACTGCTTTCAATATACCTCTAATAATGAGGGGTGTCACCCCCTAATCGCTCAAACTCTAGACAATTGAGTAGCCAGCACAGAACTGAGTCATGTGCTGGCAGCGAGATCCACCCTTGAAAAACACCTTGATGATCGAAGAGAATCTCCCATTATGGCAGACACTTTGCTAAATAGCTTCCCTTATCTGGAACAGTCAGCAGATTGGAACAGGCGTAAGGGGCTTTTGTACAGAACTGAGGTCAATTCGCCTTTGGCGGTTGCGCTAACGCCTCCGGCTGCGCTTCGCTAGCGTGATCGCCGTTTTTTATCCCAGTCCTAAAACTGAACAAAAAACAGGGTGTCACCCTTTGAGGTAACACCCTTGCTAATTAGCTCAGATCGATTCGTTCGGTGTAGTTAGTTGCTGTCTGCATTTACAGCAGGCGCGGCAGCTTTTTCATCCAACTGTGGAGCAGCAGTGTTGCCCTGAGCCAGGTTCAACTTGACCACTGTACGACGTGCCTCAGTCACCTTGGGTAGTGTCAGGGTCAGAATACCATTGTTGAAGTCAGCTTTGGCTTGGTCGTTCTGAATTGCTACTGGTAGAGAGATTACTCGCTGGAACTTGCCATAGCGGAACTCGGAACGGAAGACACCTTTGTCTTCTGCCTTCTTCTGGTAGCGATGTTCGCCGCTGATCGCAACAGCTTCCCTGGTTACTTGGATATTAATATTTTTACCTTCTATGCCAGGGAGTTCTGCCCGGAGAACTAAATTCTCGTCGGTGTCTTGCAATTCAACCGCTGGTTTCCAGTTTGTGGAGTAACGCTCAGTTGCTGCAAGTTCATTAAATACTTGATCCATTTGATGACGCAGAGCTTCGACTTCTTGAAAGGGTTGCCAACGAATGAGTGCCATAGGTGAGTTGATTGAACTAATGTTTAAAGGACGACTCTGATAACTCTCGATCACGGGATTGCTTTTCATTTCCCACATCTCAATAGTGCCAAAGTTCGCAGTTGGGTCAGTGAGGGCAACCGAATTATTTTTGGAGTATTTTCCTGAATTTAAGCAGGAGTTGGCATTCAAGGGTTATCTAGCACTTATCAAACCTACCTAACGGCATCCTTTCTACTCACCTCAAGCGTCGAGCATATTAGAACACTACCACTGTGACAGTGTAGAGACGTTGCATGCAACGTCTCTACATGCTTTGAGTTTCCACGAGCAACTGTCAGATCAAGCGGTATTAAGTTATTATTGTTTATTGGTACAAGGTTTTGTTGAAACTCTATACCAGCATCAAATTAACAAGTTTCCGTGCCTCTCTCGCCACAGTTATAATCCTTGCCTCAAACAGATAATAGCTTCGCGCTGATCCACTTGACAGTGATGTTGAATAAGAATTCAGATGCCTGAGTACAAAATATCGATTGAAATTCAACCAGACTCCAAAAAAGTTAACTTTGTAGACAAGCACCTGCATGAATTCAATGTCGGCAAGATTGGGGATTACCAATATACGCCGCTGTTTCTCTTTCTGCGTGATTCAGAGCAGAAGGTTGTGGGTGGCTTGAACGGTTTTATAGGTTTGGGATGGCTCCACATCAGCACACTTTGGATTGCAGAGGAGTTGAGAGGTTGTGGATATGGCAGGGCACTTCTGTTAGCGGCAGAGCAAGAGGCTTTTAGGCATGGCTGCTTTAATGCATATCTATTCACTTACAGCTTCCAGGCAACTGGGTTTTATCAGCACTTAGGATACGAAGTGTTTGGAGAGTTAGAGGATTTTCCTCCAGGTCATAGTCGATTCTTCTTAAGAAAGAGGCTCACAAAAAGTTAGAACAGCCAAATGTTAGGCTGAGCTAAGCTTGACCCGATATAAGTATTTCAACTTGTCAGGGATGCTCTGGCTGGTTTGCGATCGCTTGCTACTCTACTGGCCACGCGGTCTCGTCCACCTTGATGGACGATTACCTGCGTCGCCTTACCTGTTTCATCTACTACAAACGTGCGTTGAGAATCTATTAGCTTCGTAAAAAACTTTGTTGAAGACTCTGGAAACAGTTCAACTCTTTTTTGTCCAGTCCATTGAGTAAAGATGCGGTTAGCCTGTCTAGTAACGTTCATAATCCATCCAGGCTCCAGTTCATACTGCCCGACATAGGCATCATAAATCGCAGGATCAAGTTCAATCGCTTGCCGTTGCTTTGGCAACT
>CAXUIV010000682.1:0-2255 GCA_964250875.1 uncultured bacterium | reverse complement strand
GGGCGATCGCTCGATAAAATCACTCAAGCTGAAACCCTTGAATCGTATCCAGGTCTTAGTCAAGACTTGGGCAAGCTGGCAGCAAGTCAGTACCTGGCAGAAATGGTTTTACATCAAGCTCTCAGTGAACAACCCCAAGAGGAACTATATTACTTACTAAATGAACACCTTAGTCGGCTGGAGGGGTTGCCCAAGGCAAAACCTTTCCTGGTATATGCCTATCTCACTCATGCTATCTTTCACCTGCTAGCTTTGGCAGGGATAACGCCTCAGGTTCAGGTTTGTTGTTTGTCGCAGCGTCCTCTGACGCCAGACTTCGACGTCCCAAACTGGCAGGTAGGATTTAGTGTGTCAGCAGGTGGAATAATTAGTTTGCCAGCCTTAGAACGCCTACAAGCAGAGGGGTACAAAACAGTGTCGGTATCGGCATCGCCTCTTGAACAGCCAAAGAGCTTAACGGCACTACCATTTACCTCTGTTCTCTCAAGCGTCGAGACGCAAAATGCTCCTTCCAGAGGAGGCAGGGTGGCTGAACCGTCAGGCACAAACTATCACGTGCGTCACCGCCAGGAAAAACCAACGTTAAATGCCCGCCTTAATGCCACAGAACTCGCGTTACTTCAACAGTTAGCGGGAGCTGTCCTACCTCAAACGGATACAGCCTCCTCTGTACAGTTGTCATCCTCGGACACTAGCTGGATAGCAGTTGAGCGGATTCTCCGCCAATATGTGCAGTATCACATTGGGCAACAGATTCGTTCCGCAGCCCTGATCGATAGTTATTTTGCTTCTCTGCCGACTTCCTCCACAAAACATGATGCAACCGTCTGATTCGGATCCAAAAACCCTTGTGTCCTTAATTCACCCCCGCAAGCAGAACGCAGCGAGTCAAAACCAATTCCGTCCATATGTTTTGAACCTGGAATGCAACATTGAGAACACGGGCATTACTAAAGAGGAGGCGGTACAGACATCCAACACTGCACGCCCGCCTAACAATGGTAGTACCGAATTCTCTGACTCGGATGTGCTGGCATCCTCTCACCCTACTGCTGAGGGCGATGGAAACCCTCCTCAAGACTCAACGCCTGACACGTCCGGTTCTGAGTGGGAAAATGACATTACCAATTCTCCATCTGAGGAAGAAAGCGGATTTTGGCCGGTCTTAAGAAATCGTAACTTCTTAGCCCTCTGGAGTGGTCAAGTCTTCTCGCAGCTAGCGGACAAAGTTTATTTAGTCCTGATGATTGCCTTGATTGCTAGTCGCTTTCAGAGCAGTGACCAAACTATCAGCGGTTGGGTGTCGGCGATTATGATGGCTTTTACAATACCAGCAATCCTATTTGGTTCTGTTGCCGGTGTGTTTGTAGATCGCTGGTCTAAAAAGGCGGTGCTAGTGGCAACGAATATCCTGCGTGGGGTACTCGTTCTATCAATTCTACCGCTGTTGTGGCTGACTCAGGACTGGGAGCCTTTGCGCGGTTTACCTGTGGGTTTTTTCATCCTACTCGGTATTTCTTTTTTAGTTTCCACACTAACTCAGTTCTTTGCACCCGCTGAACAGACAGCAATTCCACTTGTGGTAGAAAACCGCCATCTGCTATCGGCTAACTCTCTCTACACAACGACGATGATGGCTTCGGTCATTGTTGGCTTTGCGGTAGGCGAACCGCTGTTGGCGATCGCTGACACAATCTCTACCCAGTTAGGTGGCAGTGCTGGGGTGGGTAAGGAACTGGTAGTGGGGGGCAGTTATGCGATCGCCGGTCTATTGTTAATGTTACTTAAAACTGGTGAGAGGACCAATGCTGAGACAGAATCGCCTCACGTTTGGCAAGACCTGCGCGATGGGCTAAATTATTTAGGCCAAAATCGCCGCATCCGCAATGCCTTGATCCAGCTTGTGATTTTGTTCTCTGTCTTTGCCGCCTTGGCCGTTTTAGCTGTGCGGATGGCGGAGGTCATTCCGGGAATGAAAGCCTCTCAATTTGGCTTTCTTCTAGCCGCAGGAGGGGTCGGCATTGTTGCTGGTGCCACCATCCTCGGCCAGTTTGGTCAGCGCTTTTCTCACATCCAGTTGAGTCTTTGTGGCTCGATTGGCGTGGCTGCTTCTCTAGTCGGACTTTCCATATTTACCAAACAGCTCTGGATGGCCCTGCTGTTAATTACGCTCTTAGGTGGCTTTGCTGCCCTGGTAGCGATTCCGATGCAGACCACGATTCAGAAAGAGACCCCTCCAGAAATGCGCGGCAAAG
>CAXUIV010000681.1:0-2288 GCA_964250875.1 uncultured bacterium | reverse complement strand
GAAAACCGAGGTACAGGCAACTGTAGGGGTTCGATTCCTCCATCTTCCTCCAATCTAACCACCAGAGGCCGAAGAGTGAGGCAGCCTCCCGATAAGGGGCGTGTAGGAGGCGCGATACCTCCCTGGTGGACTTTCCTCTAAGCAGTCAGTTCAAACGAACAGGTGACTGGGGGAAATTAAGCGATCCCCGCTTCGGGGCAGCGCTTCGCTATCGCTCTCTATTATTAAATTTTATTAAGAGTGCCTATTCGTTCTAGATTCTGTTATATTAGATACAGAAAGTCAATCGTTCATCTTTCCTCTAGCCTTAGCCATCCTGACTGGACTAACTGGGGAGACGGAAGTAGGGGTTCACCCCGAAGGAACGCACCTAAACATCCACTCATTTTTAGGTGAAATTCATGGCTCTCATTGCAGTTGCGGCTCCCATTCATCAATTCACTGAAGTTGCTCCTACCTCTCAATCTGTGGCACCAGTCACTGGGTCCAGTCAGCTAGGTGGGGCAGCGATTCTTAGTGTGTTAGCGGTTATGATCGTCGTCGGTTTGTCCTCTGCTGGAATGCTGCCAAAAGCAACCAAGCGGCCATCCGGTAACCTTCACGCTAATCACCCGGCTCATTAAGTGAGCGCGATTATCCAAAATTGATGTAGCCTCAATTATTAGCCCTTGGTATGAATACCAAGGGCTTATTTGTTTTGGCAGGGACGCTGCGTCAAAGCCGCTTCAAGCAACCTCTCAAACAGTGGGTCTCCAAAGGTCATAAAGCGGAGCGAAGGCATCTCGTCAAACACATGGGGATGAAAGGTGATGCTGTATTTCTGACCTTTGTAAGTTAACTGCCAAGCTTGGTCCGACTGTTGAAACATGGCACCACAAGCTCTCAAAAGAGTTGAAGTGGTGAATAGCTGCTCAATCGCTTCTGGTGTTACAGGTGCGGGAGGAATTAGTTTGCCGATTTCCTCCAGGTCGGCTGCCACATCCATCGCTACCATCTCATCCAAGGCAGGACGCAGTGGGGTATCTAACACAGAGTCAAACTCAGACATCAAAACATTTTCTTCTTCTGGATCGGCACTCATCACAGCTTGCTCAATGAATGTCGGCACTCTCGCGAGAATTGGCTGGAGGTTGCCCACGACTGTTGTAAAGGCGTTGATGCGATCGCGCAACTTTCTGTAGACCTTCGCTTCTACTGTGCCGTCGTAGTAGAAGTTGTGAATCCTGACTGTGGGATGGTGCTGCCCGATGCGGTCGATCCGGCCAATTCGCTGCTCGACTCGCATCGGGTTCCAGGGCATATCGTAGTTAAACAGCACGCCACAGGTTTGCAGGTTCAAGCCTTCACTGGCTGACTCGGTGCAGAGCAAAATTTCGATTTCACCTGCACGAAAACGGCGTTTGATTTCTTCTTTGGGCACAATGCACCACTCTCCGTTGAAGAGTTCACCGCCTCTGCCGGAGTAGCAAGCCACTTGGCTGCCATACAGTTGCTGTAACTCCTGCCGCAGGTAGTCCATCGTGTCGGTGTATTGGGTGAAGACAATAACACTTTCTCGTTGATTCAGTTCTTGACGCAGGGTTGTAATGAAGCGAGAGAGCTTGGTATCTTCCCCTGTGTTCTCGAACTGCCGCAACAGGTCTTCGAGGTACTGAATCTCTTGCGGATCAACGGGTTCCATGTAGGATTCCAGTCCTTCAATCACAGCATCATCAGCATCGTCTAGATCTGCTAAGTCATCGCTGGATAGACCGTTGCCTTGCTGCGTTAGAAGTGAGTCCAGTCGGCGTTGGAGTGACGATTGAATGGCATAGAAAGAGCTGGTGAGTCGCTTGCGGTAGAGCGTCATCAGGAAGCCCAGTGCCTTGCGGTTCTCTTTTTGAGCCAGTCGGTAGAAGTGACGCACATAGTCACTGACAGCTACGTAGAGGGGGACTTCTCGTTCTGGTTCCAGGGTGATAGCGTTGTCCTGGACTTCCCTGATCGGAATGTCATGCTCCAACAGTCCGCGCCTATAGTATTGCCGCAGAGTGTCGCGGGTGTGCCGGAACATTAGGTCTTTGAGGGGGGTATTTACTGTCAGGTACTGCCGTGACAAGGTCATAAACTGCTCGTCTTCTAAAACCTGGCGGTGGTTGACAATCTTTTGTCCTTGCTTCCAGGTGTCCTCAAGCCGATAAGACAGCAGGCGAGCGCTCTGAATCAGATACTGCTGCAACCTAGGGCAGGTTTGTCCGCCACGGGCAAAGTAGTCGGTAGACATCTGCTGCCAAAAGTCCAGGCTGAAG
>CAXUIV010000680.1:0-2315 GCA_964250875.1 uncultured bacterium | reverse complement strand
CTCCTGCTACGATGATGCTACCGCCAACTGTGAGAACCATACCTCCTGCTGCCCAAAGTATGCCTGTCAGCATGGGGTTTACTGGTTGCTGAACCGCGAACCCCTGCCCTGGGGTCGTTTGTGGTCCATTGGTGACATTTGATTTGAGCTGACTGTTAAGAGTATCAATAGTAAACTGCTGGTTCTGCATTTGCACCTTGAGTTGCTCGGTTTCAGTCCGATACTGCTCAAGCTGCTCCTTTAGCCGGTCAGTTTCCATTTGTTGCCGGGTAAAATATGCAGTCATATCTGGTGAGGCAGTAGAAACTTGCCCCGGTATTGTGTTCATAGAGGGCTGAACGGGTGGGGGTGGCACTGCTGTGGAGGCTGCCAGGTTGGGTATACCAGGATTCACTGCTCCTTTCAGCAAGACCAGAGCTGCAATCCCAGCCATGGCCGCCCCGCCTATAAACGCCATACTTTCACTCATCAACTTTGCCTTTGAACCACAACTGAACTATAGCCATTTGCAACTGATGCACTCTAACAATCAACACTGTAACTCTACGCGATCATAAATAATAGTTGATTTAGACTTAAATAGGGAACTCGATTGTAAAGCAAGTCTGACCAGATGCACTTTCAACTCGGACGATACCTCCCAACCGCTCTGTCAGCTTTTGCACCAGCATTAGCCCTAACTCAGTTCCGCCTTGCTGCCAGCGATCGCCGCTGGATCGGCAGAAGTCAAAAATTTGGGTTAGCTCGCGCTGCGGTATCTCGACGCCTGTGCTAATCACCAACTGGATTGTCTCCAGGTGTACGCGCACTCGCAAGGCAATTTGCTCTCCAGATGGCGTGTAGTTGCAGGCATTGTTCAGCAGTTCTGCTAGTATCCGCTCTAGATACGAGCAGTCAGACGCTAGAGGTGGCAGCACTGAAGGCAGGTCTAGCTGGAGCGTTTGCTTTCGGTTAGCTGCCCGCGCCTGGAAAGGTTTTAAGATCTCAGACAGCCAAGGTTTGAGATCAATCGTTTCCAGCACCAGCGGCTGCATTCCAGCTTCGATTCGCTCTAGATCCAGCAAGTTGTCAATCAACTTGATTTCGCGATCGCACTCGTAGTCCAAAATCTGGAGGTATCGAGCGATTTGGCTTTCTTGGGCTGCGGGCATCACGCCACTCCTCGGAACCTGTCGCTCTAGAGCGATCGCTAACAATTGAGTGGCCATTTTCATATTGGCTACAGGCGCTCGCAAATCGTGGCATGTAGTCAAGACATCATTGAAGCGATTTTCCAGCTCCTGCGCTTGCGCCGTTTGTTGCGATCGCCATGTTTCTTCCATCTGCTTGTACTCAGTCAGATCGCGAGCCACTGCGTACAGCCGTTGCTCTGCCATCGATGCCTTGACCCTCCACGAGAACCGCTTATAAGAGCCGTCTTTACAGCGACAGCGATTCTCAAAGGCATTTGTATCCGTACCTGAGACTTGTCGCTGTAGTGTTCTTAGGGTGATTTGGTCTTTTGGATGCACAAACTCAATGAACGGCGTCTGCAACAGTTCTGCTTGGGTAAAGCCAAGGATATCCCAAGCAGGGTTCAGGTGCTGGAAGTAGCCGTCAAAGCCAACGATGCACATCAGTTCTGATGAAAGCGTGAAGAAGCGTTCCCACTCCCCTGGGTGTCTGTACACCTCTATAATCTCCTCTAACAACATTTTAGATTTTGGATTGAAGAATTTTATACAGGTAGACAGCTTTAGTAATACGAAGCAATGCCACTGCTGCGCAAAATGGTTTAAGTAAACTGAATTCGTCACAGTTACTAGGCTTGTGTGAGCAATAGTTTGAATATTATTGATGGTGCTGTTAAAGATCGGGTGCATCACAATAAGTGTAAAACTCTCTTCTTGTGGTACGGGCAGGAAAGCTCCTTAGCAAACAGGAAGTCTATTTGCAAAAATGAAATGCACCCTCAAAAATCAAAAACTAAAAATCCTTCACTCCTGTCACTAAATTAGAACTAGCTTGTTGAGTTCTAAGCAGAGCAAAATGCATTTTCATAGCATTCAATATGTGAGCCTATAAGTGAAGTATAAAGATGTATCCATAGTAGTCAAGTGATATCAAGATATATTCTGAAAACAAGCGCTTATATCTACAGATATATGAGATGTATTTTTGGATATAGCTCGTGATATATTGATCTGAAAAAAGTATGGTATTTGGAGACGTTACAAGTAACGTCTCTACATGGGGAAATTGCATCGGAATGCTTTTAATAGGGAGCATCCCACTTTTTTGCCCAACCTTTTGACCCTCACCCTAAATCCCTCTCC
>CAXUIV010000679.1:0-2339 GCA_964250875.1 uncultured bacterium | reverse complement strand
TTGCAAGCGGTGTGAAACTGCCTGCCCTACCGATTTCTTGAGCATCCGGGTTTATTTAGGTGCAGAGACCACCCGCAGTATGGGTTTGGCTTACTAGGTAGTTGGCTTACTAAGAAATTCACCCGAATTGCTCAGTATTTGGTGCCAATAGGTAGAGGGGACAAATTGCCCCCTCTTTTTTTTGCTTACAGAGAGCGTATTCACTTGCATAAAACTACTGTGTAATATTTATTACAAACAGAGATCTAAGACTACTCAGGTGACTCGGTTTGCAGTGAATTAAACTGCATGTCTAACGGAGATGAATAATATCAACGTCTATTCAATTTAACCGTTTGGCGCTGCTTAATTGAAGTAAGAATCAGTCTCTGCAACTTTGCGCCTCTGCGCTTCTGCGAGAGCTTTTCATACCATATTCTTAAACGCCACCGTTTTAGCTCATATTCAAACTCAAGATGGGTGTACACTATGTGCGGCATTGTTGGTTATATTGGCACTCAAGCAGCTACAGAAATATTACTTGCAGGTCTACAGAAAATGGAGTATCGGGGCTACGATTCCGCCGGAATCGCCACAGTCCTAGAAGGTAACATCCACTGTGTCCGGGCCAAGGGCAAGCTCCACAACTTACAGGAAAAGCTAGAACGAGAAGTCAATCCGGCTCAAATTGGTATTGGTCACACTCGCTGGGCAACTCACGGCAAGCCAGAGGAGTACAACGCTCACCCCCACATGGATACAGCGCGGCGAGTAGCGGTGGTGCTGAACGGCATTATTGAGAACTACCGTGAGTTGCGCGAGGAATTGAAACAGCTGGGACACGAGTTTCGTTCCGATACCGATGCCGAAGTTATCCCTCACCTGATCGCTCAATTTTTGTCAACTCCACCCACTTCCCTCTTAGAGGCAGTACGACAAGCTGTTAACAAATTAGAAGGGGCATTTGCGATCGCTGTCATCTGTGCGGACCATCCCGACGAAATCATCGTCGCCAGACAACAAGCTCCTATAGCAATTGGTTTTGGTCAGGGAGAGTTTTTCTGTGCCTCAGATACCCCTGCCTTGGTGCCTCATACCCGTGCTGTAGTCATCCTCGAAAATCGCGAACTGGCGCGGCTAACGCCTTTAGGAGTTGAAATTTACAGCTTCGCTGGCGACAGGTTGAAAAAACATCCCCGCACCCTCAGTTGGAATCCCGTTCAGGTAGAGAAGCAGGGATTCAAGCACTTCATGCTCAAGGAAATCTATGAGCAACCGGGGGTTGTCCGCGCCTGTCTAGAAACTTACTTAAACAGCGATTGGAACCCAGTATCATCAGCAGCTGTAGAGCAGGCTTCTAACCTCTTATCAGCAACGGTGGAGGAGGGTTCTAGTGTGCAAGCAGCTGTAGAGGAAGCTTCTAATCTACTGTTAGCAGCTGTGGAGCAAGCCTCTAATCTACATGCGGCGGACGGCAAGGATGTCAACCTCGCCAGCAGTCAGCCTATTAACTTAGGTTTACCCGCAGAACTGTATGCAGATCTAGAACAGATTCAAATTGTCGCCTGCGGCACCAGTTGGCACGCTAGCCTGGTGGGGAAATACCTGCTGGAACAACTGGCTGGGATTCCGACGATGGTGCAGTATGCCTCTGAGTTTCGCTATGCACCTTCACCCCTAACGCCGAACACGCTGACAATTGGCGTCACTCAGTCTGGAGAGACTGCTGATACGTTGGCGGCTTTAGCAATGGAGCAACAGCGCCGGGTGGGCCAGCCGCCCAAGTTTCAGCCGCGACTGCTAGGCATTACCAATCGCCCTGAAAGCTCCCTCGGATTGTTAGTACCTCACATAATCGATACTCACGCGGGGATTGAGATTGGGGTAGCTGCGACCAAAACTTTTGTCGCTCAGCTAATGGCGTTTTACTTCCTGGCGCTGGATCTAGCCCATCGACGTCAGACCGTCTCCCTAACCCAGATGGAGCAAATTCTGACTGGGCTACGTCAATTGCCCGCGCAAATTGAGCTAATTCTGGAAAGTCAAGAGCGCTACATCGAACAGTTAACCCACGACTTTGCTGAAACTCAAGACTTCATTTTCATCGGACGGGGAATTAACTTCCCGATCGCCCTAGAAGGAGCGCTGAAGCTGAAGGAAATTAGCTATATTCACGCTGAGGGCTACCCGGCTGGGGAGATGAAGCACGGACCGATCGCGCTGTTGGATGCCAAGGTGCCAGTGGTGGCGATCGCGATGCCAGGTAGTGTCTACGAGAAAGTTCTCTCCAATGCCCAAGAAGCCAAAGCCCGCGATGCCCGTTTGATCGGGGTGACGCCGATGAATGAGCAAGAGGCAGC
>CAXUIV010000678.1:0-2356 GCA_964250875.1 uncultured bacterium | reverse complement strand
TGAAACGCTTGTCGCAGTAGAAAAATGCCAAAGGCAGAAGCAATCTCTGGAAAAATAATTCCGATATAGGTGTTTCTAATACCTAGCTGAACTGCCAAAATATACAAAGGGATCATCACGATCTGAAATGGGATCATGATAGTGGAGATAATGGTATTAAAAATTAGTTCTCGTCCTCGAAACTCTAGCCTTGCCAACGGGTAAGCAGCCAAAGCGCAGAACAGCAGGTTCAAGCCAACGGTCAATACGGCAACGAGGGTACTGTTGAAGAGGTAGCGACCAAAAGGATTTGTCTGCCAAACACGAATAAAATTTTGGATTGTTGGCTGACTCGGCCACAGCTGAGGCGGAAATTGAAAGATATTTTCAGTTGGAGACTTTAGGGAAGTACTGATTAGCCAAAGCAAAGGAAATAGCATGACCATGGCGATCGCTACGAGTAAGCAATAAGTCCATAGATGCTTAAGTTGATGCGGTTGACAGCTGGGCAGTTTTTTCTCGAACCGCAGAGACACAGAGGACGCAGAGGATTTCGGAGTCATTTAATCGTTCTCAACCCAATTTCTGTACAGACACTGTGGAGTCGCCTGTCCCAAGGGTCTATGGGCAAACGGGGCAAGCAAGCAAATTCAAACGCTATGCCTATTGTGTGCTTGTTTGCCCAACAGATTGAACTCAGCAAGCGATCATAGTAGCCACCGCCGTAACCCAGTCGATATCCCTGCTCGTCACAAGCCACCGATGGAACAAGAATTAAATCTACTTCATCCGGCTCTATGGTTGAGTTATCAGGATGAGGCTCTAGAATACCATATGCACCAGGTTGTCTGGTAGCACCCGGCTTCCAGACGTGCCACACGAGGGTATCACCAACACAGCGCGGGAAGCCCCAACGATGTCTGGTATCTGTAAACAAGGGACTGAGATCTGGTTCTTGGCGAAAGCTAAAGTAAGCCAGAATTGTCTGAGACGAAGCGGTAAGTAAGGGGGAGGTTTGCAAGTGAGAACAGATGCGATCGCTTTTTTCTCTCCATTCTTCCACCGATAGAGATTGACGTGTTTTAAGAAGTGTTCGGCGTAGTTCTACCTTTCCCATTTTTAAACTTAAGAGGCAATGCAGCAATTTTTTGTCTCACGCAAAGGCGCAAAGGCGCAAAGAATAAAGGGGCAAAGAATATACACTTCTTGCAAGAGTTATTTTCTTGGTGTTCTTCTTTGCGTCTTTGCGCCTAACGCTTCGCTTCGCTAACGGCTAATGCGCGAGCCTTTCATACATCTTGCAACGCCCAAAAAACAACCTAGAAGCACAGGTTTATGCCAAAGCCAGGATAGTATCAACTAGCATGCTGCCGGTACCACTCAATCGTGTGGCGTAGCCCTTGACGGAAGTCCACTTGAGCAGTGAAACCAAAGGATTGCTTAGCTCTTGTGGTGTCTAGGCAACGGCGGGGTTGACCGTTGGGCTGTTGGGTTTCCCAGATGATGTCGCCTTCAAACTCCATCAGCTCACAGATCAGCTCGATCAAGTCGCGGATGGAGATCTCAGATCCGGTGCCTAAATTGACTGGCTCTGAGTCGTTGTAAAATTGAGTACCCATAACGATCCCTAGGGCTGCATCCTGGGAATAAAGAAACTCCCGTGTCGGGCTGCCATCACCCCATACCCGCAACTGTCGATCGCCCTTTAACTGAGCCTCATGCACCTTGCGAATTAACGCTGGAATCACATGGGAACTACTGGGGTCAAAATTGTCTTCCGGACCATATAAATTTACTGGTAGTAGGTAAATACCGTTGAAGCTGTACTGCTGCCGATAAGCTTGAAGCTGCACCAGCAGGGCTTTCTTGGCAATTCCGTAAGGAGCATTGGTCTCCTCCGGATAACCATTCCAGATATCATCCTCTTTAAAGGGAACCGGCGTAAACTTGGGGTAGGCGCAGATCGTGCCGATACAGACAAATTTTTCTACTCCAGCCAAGGTGGCGGCGTGAATCAGCTGTGTCCCCATCATTAAGTTGTCGTAGAACAACTCGGCAGGCTTTTGGCGATTCAAACCGATGCCTCCAACATGGGCAGCAAGGTGAATGACGACATCTTGTTGATCCACTGCACGCTGGCAGTGTTTCAAGGAACGCAGATCGCAATCACGAGATCGCGGTACGCTGATCTTGTCGGGGTTAGCGCCCGCAGTCCGCAGTTGGGAGACAACTTGCCGACCTAAGAAGCCTGCTCCACCAGTGACGAGAATTCGTTTATCTTCTAAATTTAAGCCTGTCATGGTTTCATCCTTGCAGCGTAGTTTAGGAGCGTAGACTACCGACATTGTGACGAATTGTCGCCAGATCCTGTAGCACT
>CAXUIV010000677.1:0-2370 GCA_964250875.1 uncultured bacterium | reverse complement strand
AGCTCAGTGTTGGCAAACTACGTTACCTGGCCCAGGCTGACTCCAGTAAATCGGCGTGAACTACCTACATCAAATCAGAGATTACGATGTGAGCTTCCAGTTTCAACAGCAACCGCCTCTACGGATGACTTGCGCCCCCGCTTTGGTCTTACATTGCCTCCACTGGCAGTAGCGCTAGTCCCTAACGCTAATAGCCGTAAGCCCTCATCTCGGATATTGATCGCCGCGTTAATGTCTCTGTCGTGATTTGTGTTGCAGTGGGTGCAGACCCAACTACGCACGTCCAGAGGTAGGCTACCAATCTGACTTAGGCAAACGTGGCAAGTCTTACTTGAAGGGAAGAATCTACCGATCTCCATGTAGATCTTTCCTGCTTTTTCACACTTGTATTGCAACTGCCTGGTAAATTCTGACCAACCTACATCGCTAATTGATTTAGCAAGGTGGTGATTTTTTACCAGGTTTTTGACTGCCAGATCCTCAACAATGATGACTTGGTTTTCGTTCACCAGTTTGCGAGACAGTTTGTGCTGGAAGTCCTTACGAGTATTGGCTATCTTCTCGTGTACACGCGCCACTAACTTACGCGCTTTTATCCTCCGCTTAGATCCTTTCTTCTGCCGTGAAAGCTTTTGCTGTTTGCGCTTCAGGTTGTTTTGACGCTTCAGTAAGTGCCGGGGATTGTCAAACTTTGAGCCATCAGAAGTAATGGCGAAGTGAGTCAATCCCAAGTCTACACCTACGGCTTTTCCGTCTGAACTTGGGATGAGATCGGGTTCACCATCATCGAACAATAGCGACGCATAATACTTGTCGGCCTTGCTCTTACTGATGGTTACAGTCTTGAGTTCACCTGCGAACGAGCGATGGATTTTGGCCTCAATCTCTCCTATCTTCGGCAGCTTGATTCTGCCGTCGTCCAACTTGACGTTTTGCGGATACTGGATAGATTGCTTGTCATGCTTACTTTTGAAGTTGGGATATTCCGCCCTTCCTTCAAAGAAGTTGATAAAGGCCCTTGACAGATTGAGACTAACCGATTGCAGCACCTGAGAGTAGCAGTCTTTCAACCAAGGAAATTCTGCTTTTAGTGTGGGTAGCCTATCGTTATAGCCCTGCTTGGACAATCCTTTGCCGGTCTCCTTATACGTCTCGTTATTGAGAGCTAACGAGTTATTCCAAAACCATCTAGCACAGCCGAAAGCTTGGGCAAGCTCTTCCTTCTGCGCTTCGTCGGGGTAAATTCGGACCTTAACTACGTTTCTCATACCGCCATCTTAGCACAGAAATCATTCATGCTAAACCTGTTTGTGCCGACAGAGATTGGAGATTCCGTTGCCGCACTCCATCTCCCTCGCTTTCATCCCCCACTAAGCTGATTACAGCTATAGTGGGGGAATTCCCGCTTCGCTAGTTAAAAGTATTCCATCCCAATACCCAAAAATGTCCCGCACTCCAAAAAGTACGGGACATTTTTTTGAGAAGAATTTTGAGCTTACGCCGCAGCAAGACGTGAAAAAGCGGCTGCTAGAGGAAAGATCTGCATCCGCAACTCCCCCAATTGACCTCAAAATATGCTAGCACTCACTTCCGCCCAGGATCATGCTATCAACGGATTTGCGGCAGAACAAATTGTTGCCAGGATGCTGAAAAGGACCAAAGCCAGCAAAGTTAGCTTCGATTCTCATGAATTGATCGAAACTGCGCGTGCGACTGAAATCGGTAAAGCTCGGCTTGCAAAAGCAATGCCCTATCTCCTATCCCAATACGGTAGACCAGTCAGTAAAAAATATTCCATAAACTGGGCCTCAGTTCCGCCACAGGTCATCCTCGACCTCGTATTCGGACTCGACCATACGTTCTCGTGGCGAGGCTGGACGATCGGGCTTGACGTCACGACCGACGAAACCGCGATCACAGGCAAGCAATGGAAGCTCCAGCAGCTTAGACCTCTATGGGCAGCCATCGGCATCGATTGCGTAGCCGTTTGCTACGTCAGCCAAAGCCCTCAACCCGAACAGTTAAATAACGCCCTCAAGCAAATTATTAAAGGCCAAACCCTGGTCAGCCTGTAATTCACAAGAGCTGAACCCCATTTCTTTCCCTCCTTTCTAGAAGTGAGGGAAAGTATTTTTCCTCAACCGACCCTACGGTTTGGGAAAACCAATGAGACCTCAGTATTATGGTGAGGTCGGTAAAAACAACTATTTCAAGTTTGATGACGAACACATACTCTTTTATCAATTACTAGACTCGTCCAGAAATCGTAGATGTCTGAAACCGCAAGGTTTCCAGTCTTTATTTCCTGACAGGCATTTGAGACAAGTATTTGCAACCTAAGGAACGGGTTGGTAACTTTATCCGACAATC
>CAXUIV010000676.1:0-2395 GCA_964250875.1 uncultured bacterium | reverse complement strand
ACTTTTTCGTGTCTACCAGATTGGAGATGGTAAACAGCCAACAACCCATCTTCCCAAATCCAAACTTCATAAACTCCCAGGGCTTGGTACCGTTCTAACTTTGAGGCATCACTGCTGGTGAAATTAACTTCAATTGACAGTTTAAACCCTTCAATTTCGTAAGATTCATCAGCCTCAGCAGAAGCAATGCCTTCCTTTTCTTGAGTCATTGATCCTGTGGGCTTGAATTCAATCGCACGATGGAACAAAAATGTCTCAATCAGAAAGCCAATGATGCTTTTGAACAACTCGTGTGCTTCACCCGGCATAAGAATCTCGATCGTGCCGTTGCAATAAAACAGTCTGACCCCACGGGTGTTCTCAAAGCCTTGTTGCAGGTGTTTGAACTGCTCCCAGGTTCTTCCCCACTGAACCGTGCGGATATCTCCTTGACCTGTTTCAATTCGAATAGGTGAGGGGCTTTTGACGACTGTCATGGGTGTTTTTAAAAACTGGCTATTGTCTATCATAGCTAGCTGAGAGCGATCAGTTCCAAGCTAAAGGGAATGACTTTAT
Source organism: uncultured bacterium (assembly GCA_964250875.1). Classification (GTDB taxonomy): domain Bacteria; phylum Cyanobacteriota; class Cyanobacteriia; order Cyanobacteriales; family Chroococcidiopsidaceae; genus CAXUIV01. The sequence continues at coordinate 1,840 of CAXUIV010000676.1, read as the reverse complement.
TGAGAACTTCCAAGACTGTCTAGAAGCCATCCAACAGTCACGCGGCGAAGCCCAATTTGACTACAGCCCCAATCCCTTTGACTAATGTTTCTTCTCGACACTAACCACTGTAGCTACGCGATTCTGGGCAACACTCATGCTAGCGTAGAAACCACTTCCCACCGCTAAAACTCCGATGGTCACTCTCGGTATCACCAAAGCGATTACCAATCTCACCGAAGCCCAGGCGAGACTACGCATTGCGCCCAGCCCAGATGCCACTTTTTTCACTGAATGGACGCCGTTGCCCTCCTTGACCAATACCGAGAAGGCAAGGCTCGATCACCTCAAGCAGCGTTATCTCTACTACGCCGATAGCGGCTCCATCACCGAAGGCACCGTTAACTTAATTCTGCTGTCACCGCTACTGGAAACCTTAGGATTCATCGATCTGCCTTACCAAGTCCGGAGTGAAAAATACGTTCGATTTGAAATTGAAGATGGCGATACCCAAATGGATGGGTTGATTGATGCTTTAGTGATTCACGATCGCCTCTGGTTGATTGTGATTGAAAGTAAACGCTACGGATTTAGCGTGCGGCAAGCAATCCCGCAAACCCTAGCCTATATGGTAGGTGCGCCAAGCTCTCCAGTATTCGCCTTGATTACAACAGGTGAGGATTATCTATTTGTTAAGTTGGACTCCTCTTTGCAGTATGCCCTATCAGATAAGTTCACTTTGAGTACTGCCGAGGGCAATGAACTCCATCAAGTGGCTCAAATCCTGAAACAATTGGCTGCGGTGTAGTGTAATTGTTGGTCTTGTAACCTAATCTCCTTTTCTTGATTCCCTAACCTTCATCTAAAATCCAACATGGCAAGGCTTGAACTGCGAGACCTAAATAAGACGTACAGCCCTAAAGTTGTTCCAGTCAAGGGTATTAGCTTGAGCGTGGAAGAGGGAGAGTTTCTCACTTTGTTGGGACCGTCGGGATGTGGCAAATCGACGATGCTGCGGCTGATTGCGGGGTTAGAGCAACCGACTCGCGGGCAAATTTTGATTGGCGATCGCAATGTCACCAATTTGCGACCAGGCGATCGCCGGATCGCGATGGTGTTTCAAAGCTACGCCTTGTATCCACATATGACCGTGGCAGAGAACATTGCTTCCGGTTTGAAGCTGCAAAAAATTCCCACTGGTGAAATTCAGCGGCGCGTGGCAGAAGTTGCCGCTAAGCTAGGGCTAGAAGAGTTAATGGAACGCAAGCCCAGCCACCTATCTGGTGGTCAGCGGCAACGGGTGGCACTTGGTCGGGCTTTGGTGCGTCAGCCCGATGTCTTTTTACTCGATGAACCACTGAGCAATTTAGATGCCCTGTTGCGGGAACGAGTCCGGGCAGAACTCAAGCAGTTGTTTGCAGCCACAAATACTCCTGTCGCTTATGTTACTCACGACCAAACAGAAGCGATGACTCTGTCTACTAAAGTGGCGGTACTTTATGATGGCACCCTTCAGCAGCTAGGTCCCCCACAGCAAATTTACACCCAACCCGCCAATCAGTTTGTCGCTGGTTTCGTCGGCAGTCCCCAAATGAATCTACTCACATTGAGATGTGAAGGAAATGCCGCATACTTGGGCAACCTCTCGATTCCTCTTTCTCTGCCTACTATTCCCCCAAACATTGTGCTAGGCATCCGGCCAGAACATGTGCGTCTCGCTCAACCCGAAGACACGCAGACCGTTCAGGGTCAGGTGTACCTGGTAGAAAACCTGGGAATGCACAATCTTCTGAGTGTTCACCTCAGCGCCTCAACAAACCCAGTCACTCTCCGCGTTCTGTTGCCAGCAGATCAGCAGTGG
>CAXUIV010000675.1:0-2454 GCA_964250875.1 uncultured bacterium | reverse complement strand
TAGGTGAAAAAGAAGTTTTTATTAGAGAAATATCAGGCAAAAAAGAATCTACAGGAACCAGAAAGCTCCCAGCTTCTCCTAAAAACCTGAGTGTATTTTTAACTAGAGCTGGCGACAAACCTTGATTGAGAAGGCGGGCCTCAGCTACTTCATTATTTGTTAGAGGTACTCCAGGTATAACTAACCCTGTCATGCTAATAATCAACGCAATCAAAATCGAAAATGCTAGCTTGAAGGACCGCCGAAGTCTAGTCATAGAGAGTTTTAATCCTTTGAGTGCAATCAGGCTGTCGTGATTCCTACGGTGAACGTCGTCTGTGCAGTGAAGTAGTCCAATCCACGTCTGTGCTAATCTAGCTAAACTCATAAGGAATCTAAGGTTGGTTGTCCCATTAAACGGGTAGTGCTCACAGATCTCATCAGCAATTGCAAGACTTCGAACTTTGCCGCCATGACGAGCATCAACCTAAGCCGCGTTGCCTCTATGTATATAAGGTTTTAAATAGGACAATTAAACAACAGCGAACGCGCACGATTTCACTTCAACATTATCGTCTATCGTCTCTGAATTTGACAAGCCGCAAGAAGTATACTCGTATACATAATAGGTACTAAGTGCTATTTCAAACATGTTGTTGAAGCTCTCAGACCACCAATTGATGGAGAAAATTCACAAATACCCTGGCACTCACCATGTTGAAAGTTCGCGGCTCTAACCTAGAGACGAAGATTTAGACGGTGTCCTATTGATAGAAGATGATTTATGCCGTGAGTGGCATATTAAAATCAGTTCTTCAAACGATGGAAAAACTTGATGGCATCGCGAATGACTGCTGAGTCTAGTAAAGCCGTGCCGTGGGCAGTGCCGTTAAGCACTACCAACCTGTGGTTTTGAGAGGGCGAAAGGGCGTTAATTTGTTGCGGACCCGACCCGGCAATGCTGTCGTCGCGGCTGTGGTAGATGATCAGGTCTCCGCGATACGAGCGGGCTGCTGCTAGAGCGTCCAGACCATTGTAGTTAGCTCCAGGCGAAAACAAAGCCAAGGCTTTCACTCGATTGGGGTGTGAGGCGGCGTAGATGAGAGCGTTGTTGGCACCGTAAGAAGCTCCAGCTAGACCAACCGGCAGCTGCTTGGGGAAGCTAGCGACAGCAGCAGTAATATCTTCTGTTGTTTGCCAAGGTGCATCATCACCGATTGGGCCAGGTCCTTGGATAGAACGTCCAGCACCGCGTTGGTCAATTGCTAGAACAGTGAAGCCTGAACGTTGAAGTGCTGTAGCCAACGCTTGCCAGTCCGCCGCTGTTCCGCCCCGTTGATGCAGCAGAACGATCGCGCCTTGTGCTGTGCCTGACGGCTGGTAGAGATCGCCCACAATCGTCCAGCGATCGCTCGTTTTGAGCTTGACTTCCTCCTCAGACACACTCCGTTGGGCTACTGATTGCACTGTTGGGATAGGTGGATGCTCTGACTGTACCGTGCAGGAGGCTAGGAGTTCTAAGCTAGTGACAGCTATGACTAACCTTGCCAGCGTGACAGGGAAGCCCTGATACCAGTCCGAGCTTTGCCGGGTACGAGAAACCTTCATCATATTATTCTTACCTGAACTAGGCCGAGGTTGACTCACAAGTTATACGTAGCACTCTCAACACTGGATAGGAATAGGATGAGTATATCGACAATGTGCTGAACTGCTATGCCCTCACCTTTTTTGGGAATGAATCCCTACCTGGAACATCCTGATCGCTGGTCAACTGTTCACAATCGCCTGATTGTAGCAATTGCAGATGTGCTGACACCTCAGCTTCTACCAAAGTACCAGGTCGATATTGAGAAGCGGATCTATGAGGTAGTTGGAGCCAATTCTCTACTAGTGGGTAGGTCTGATGTCAGTGTTCAACGTCCTCGCAATTTCTCTGAGCTAACAAATGTTGTTGTTGCTCCTTCTCCGACTGAACCCGTTACAATAACAGTCCCAATGACGGAGGAAGTGCAAGAGTCGTATTTGGAGGTGAAAGAGGCTGCGACGAAAGAGGTCATTACCGCAATTGAGATTCTCTCACCAACGAATAAACAAGGAGACGGACGACAAAAATATGAAAAAAAACGCCAGCGAGTGCTTAGTAGCCGAACTCATTTGATTGAAGTCGATCTGCTTCGAGATGGCAAGCCACTGCCTGTAGTAGAAGATTTAGTGCCGAGTCACTATCGAATTTTAGTGAGCCGTTCAAACAAGCGCCCCATAGCAGATTTGTACCTGTTTAATTTACCTGACAGAATTCCCTGTTTCCACTTGCCACTGCGATCGCCAGATCCAGAACCAATCATCGATCTGCAAACTTTAGTAAACGATGTGTACGATCGCTCAGGCTATGATTACTTCATCAACTACCAAGTCGATCCACTGCCACCCCTGTCTGAAGCGGATGCCATTTGGCTTAATGCCTTGCTGCAT
>CAXUIV010000674.1:0-2465 GCA_964250875.1 uncultured bacterium | reverse complement strand
TGCGCCCAAGAGTCAAACCAGAAGACAGTGTGCGATTCTATCCCCTGTCTCGTCATACTTTAAACCAGGTAGAAGCTTGGGGAGAGCCACCAGTCACCAATCTACCAGGTTCGACCGTCATTTAGACATGCCGCTTTGAAAAAAGGCAATTTGGATCAGACTGAAATGGAAATATGTCTGGCTAGACGCGTTGCTTTTGACGTTACTCCTGATTACAGTTTTTATTAGTTTCTATTTAACTGTCTGACTGGTGCTACAAAATTGTTGGAGATATCATGGATAATGCGGTTTCATGGTGAATGTTGTCGGTTCGAGCCTGATCGCCCGCTTAAAATATACCTTCTCATCTCCTATCAGCCGTCCATCTTCGAGCTGGGATTAACATCTCCTAGGAGATCGGGACGGCGATCGCGAGTCCTTTGCAGCTGCTGTTCGTAACGCCAGCGGGCAATTTCTGCGTGATTTCCTGATAGCAAGACGTCAGGAACCTTCCACCCGCGAAACTCCGACGGGCGGGTGTACTGGGGATAGTCTAACAATCCCTCTTCAAAACTCTCCGTTTTTAAAGACTCGACCTTACCTACAGTTCCTGGTAATAGTCGCACGACCCCGTTAAGCAACGCCAGCGCCGGAATTTCTCCCCCAGTTAAGACAAAATCACCCAGTGAGACCTCGCGGGTGACTAAATGCAGTACCCTTTCATCAACGCCTTCGTAATGACCACAGATCACCACCAGTTGATCGTAGGCAGTGAGTTCTCGTAGCAGTGGCTGATTTATGGTTTGACCTTGAGGAGTCGTGAGGATAACTTCTCGTCGGGGTAGAATCGGCAGCGACTCTACGGCAGCAAAGATTGGTTCTGGCTTCATCAGCATCCCTACACCGCCCCCATATGGTTCATCATCAACCTTATGGTGCTTGTCTGTGGTGAAGTCACGCGGATCAACCAGATGCACTTGGGCAATCTGTTTGGTTAAGGCTTTACCCAATAGTCCTGAACTTAGGACAGAGGTAAAGAAGTCAGGAAATAGGGTAACAATATCAAATCGCACGAGTACAAGAAGGCAGAATAAAATGCCGACGAAGTAGACTGCTTGTTAATTTGCAACCGGGTGGTTATTTTCGCCCTGCTGTACTAGGAGTGTATAACAAAGTTTTTTTTATTGATTAAATTATGTTTAAATACTGTCACACTTTATCAAGTACACATAATCTACGGTTACAAATTCTCAACCCTTAGGTCAAAACTCAGTACATCTGCCGAGCAGACTTGTTGCCTGGGCCTGCTGTCCAAAGGAAGAGAGACCTCGGTAGAATCTTACAAAGCTATAGATCCGGATTAACCTAAGTCAGGTTCGGATGAATAGGCGACGGTTGAGTTAAAAATTTGCCTGAGGCTTAGGACAGGAAGAAGACGATGCTGCAATTAGAAGCCCAATCCCTTGAAATGACAACGCCCCAAGCTACTAAAACCGCTGTTCTGGTCATAGGTGGCGCAGAAGACAAAGTCCACGGACGTGAGATTCTGCAAACCTTTTTCGACCGTGCTGGCTCTACAGATGCGCATATAGCCATTATTCCCTCCGCCTCCCGCGAACCAGCTCTCACAGGAGGACGATATCTTAGCATATTTGAAGAAATGGGTGCCAAGCAGGTCGAGCTGTTGGACATTCGAGAACGAGAACAGTGTGAGGAACCCTACATCCAGATGTGCTTGGAGGCGTGTACGGGGGTGTTTTTAACTGGCGGCGATCAACTGCGTCTCTGTGCTGTGTTAGGCGATACCAAAGTGATGGAAATTATCCGGATGCGGGTACAACAGGGTCAGATGACTCTGGCCGGTACCAGTGCTGGAGCAGCGGTGATGGGGCATCATATGATCGCTGGTGGCGGCAGTGGTGAGTCGCCCCATCGCTCGCTCGTAGAGCTGACGACGGGGCTAGGAATTCTACCAAGTGTGATTGTAGACCAACACTTTCAAAACCGAAATCGGATGGCAAGGTTAATCAGTGCGATCGCCACTCACCCAGAACTCCTCGGTATTGGTATTGACGAAGACACCTGTGCTATGGTAGAGAGAGATGGCCTGTTGCAAGTTATGGGCAAGGGAACAGTCACTGTTGTCGATCCAGGGGAAGTGTCCTACACCAACCAGTCGGATGTAGAACCCACTGACCCGTTAAGTATTTACAATTTGCGGCTTCACATCCTGAGTCATGGCGATCGCTATCACCTGCACCACAGATCCGTCCTAGCTCCTTCTCAACGGTTGCCCAGAGCGATCAACGATGAGGTCTGAGTGCAGCATTGATTCCGCTGCCCAGTAGGGGTTTTCTAATAAAAGCTAAAAAAACTGTTCACCAGTAACAGTTTGATGAGCGAACTCAGATGGAAACTAGTTAACTGATCGAGAAGCAAAAGAGCGCCCATTGACATGAGAATCCTCAAAATTCAGACGTTACGCG
>CAXUIV010000673.1:0-2505 GCA_964250875.1 uncultured bacterium | reverse complement strand
GTTCCCCGTGTTGTCTCCAGAAGACTAAAAATGCTTGCAATAAGGCATCGATATCTAACTCCCCACTTGGCGTTAACCAACTTGGTGCAATTTGGGGCAGCGAAGCCATCGGTGTCACCGTCAACACCCGTAGTAAAACTTCACGGTAAATTGGATTGGCGATCGCTAATCCTCCCTGCGGGTCCATTTTGCCCAAACCCAGATCGAGGATGAACTGAATGTCATCATTCGGCACATTTCCCAGTTCCAACCCGGCCATCATTGGCTCAATGATCGCCTTGACTCTTGGTTCTCGCAGTCTCTCTGCTAAGCTGTCGAGGTGAGTATCTTGGCGTGCGATTAAGACTTCCTTGACTGCTTGAATATGTGCAGATGTAATGTCAACATTGGGATCCGTTACCATCCCTTCGGCGACTTCTTTCGCCAGCGCATTCACTAACCAAGGCTGTCCCTGAGTTAAATAGAACGCCGTTTCAATGGCTTCTGTTGTGAAGACTTGTCCCGTGTCGTCGGTATGTTATAGCTTTCTTGGGCAATCAAGCGTTCTAAGGAAGGCAACCGACTAGTGGGCGACAGCATGTAGTGAATGTTGGCTTTACAAGGACCTGCGGTATTGAACCAACGAGACACGGCTTGCTTTGGGCTATTGAGCGATCGCTGCCCTTAATCTAGCTCGAATCGCGGGAAAAACTGTCTGGGGCATCTAACCGCATGAGTTCCAATTGATCTGGAGAGCGACTGATTAAAAAATCACATCCACTCAATTCCAATTCTGGAGCAACCGTGAAGTCCTCTCCCGAAAATAGGCTCACTTGCCGCTGCAACGTCTTTCGCACCTCAACCAGAATCGGACTAATAATCAGTTCTGATCGCGCTTTCTCCGACTCTATTGCAATAGCAAGTGATAACCCTTCACTCAAAGATTGAGTCAAGTATGAACTAGGCGTAATTGGCTCTAGAGAGGGCAAAAATGTTTTATGTTTAGTCCACACTGACACATCGCGTTTGACGAAGATGTGTTGCCATTTCGTTTCTCTTTGACTAACATCCCCTCTAGAAGCGATCGCCTCACTGAAAGTTGGAAATGTCTATCAAAAACCTGATTTTTCTGGTACTCCTGCTGTTCGTTCCGATTTCCCTAGCGGCTCACTTTCTGGAATGGGGAGCGCTGGCTGTATTTATCACTGCTGGACTAGCAATCCTACCCTTGGCTGCTTGGATGGGTACAGCTACCGAAGAAATTGCGGTCGTGGCTGGTCCGACACTGGGAGGACTGTTAAACGCTACCTTTGGCAATGCGACCGAACTGATCATTGCCTTGATTGCGCTCAACGCCGGACTGGTAGACGTTGTTAAAGCCAGTATCACTGGTTCGATCATCAGTAACTTACTGCTGGTGATGGGCTTAGCTATGCTGCTAGGGGGTATACGATACAAAGAGCAGAAATTTCAGCCGTTTGTGGCGCGGACGAATGCTTCCTTGATGAACTTGGGTGTCGTTGCCATTTTGCTGCCGACAGCGGTAGATATAACCTCTCCTGGAATTGACATCATCACGATGCAGCGTCTCTCCAGCAGCATTGCTGTCGTGTTAATCCTGGTCTACGCCATGACACTGCTGTTTTCAATGAAGACCCACTCCCATCTGTATGATCTGGGTTTAGCCGAGCAAGAGCAAGCTGAGCTAGCAGACGCAAATCTGGCGGCAGATGAACCACAGGTGAATCTGCGCTTATGGATTGGGGTCTTATTGGGAGCGACTTTGTTGGTTGCTGTTGAGTCAGAGTTACTAGTAGATTCCCTCTCAGTCGCGACCGCCCAACTCGGTCTCACATCACTGTTTACAGGTGTCATTTTGGTGCCTATTATTGGGAATGCCGCTGAACATGCCACAGCAGTTTCTGTAGCGCTAAAAGATAAGATGGAGCTTTCGGTTTCGGTGGCTGTAGGATCAAGCTTGCAGATTGCTCTATTTGTGGCTCCCGTTGTTGTGCTGGCAGGGTGGATTATGGGTCAGCCGATGGACTTGAATTTCAATCCGTTTGAATTGGTGGCGGTGGCAGTGGCGGTGTTACTTGCCAATTCCGTGAGTTCTGATGGTCGGTCGAACTGGTTGGAGGGCATGTTGCTTTTGGCAACTTATACAGCTTTGGGTTTGGCGTTTTACTTCCATCCTGTTATTGATAAGATTGGTTATTCGATGTTGAACTCCTATTTGATTTGCGGACGGTGTTTTTGTTGACGAACCGCAGAGACGCAGAGAGCGCAGAGGATTGTTTAACTCCTGCACGGATCGCTATAGCACAGAAGGTTATTAGAACTTGGCGGCTGTTTAACCTAAAGACGAAGTGGAGCTTGCTTTTTCGATGATGTAAATGGAAGCGGGTAATGAGGCTTAGAGACTTGCCCTCTTGACCAAAAGCCGTTTGATGAGTAATCTAGAAAACCTGAATGAGTTGTGACGAGTGCGAAATGTGATGAGGGTTAATGCTCGATTGCAAAACG
>CAXUIV010000672.1:0-2520 GCA_964250875.1 uncultured bacterium | reverse complement strand
GCAAAAATTGCTTCTCCAACCAGCTTCGTGGTCGTGGAGAACTGACGCGCTTCCAGTTCGGTGGTACGAGCTTCCAAGGCATCTACGCGCCCACGCAGAGTGGCGAGTTCTGCTGCAAATTCCTCTTGCAATCTCTGAAGGGTAGCCAGGTCTTCCTTTCTCACTAAGTCAGAAGTTGCTGCCGCAATCAGTTCGTTCACTCGGTTTAAACAGGCATTCAACCCAGCCGCAAATTCATAGCGAGTCAACGCTCGATTACCGCGATAAGTGCTGTCGGGATAACCGACAATACAGCCGTAGCGCTCGACCAGAGATTGCAAAGCTTGAAAAGCCCAATCTGTCGGTCGCACGTCCGTGAGTTGCGAAACAGAGGTGACTTGACCGATGGGTGCAGTAGGCGGTTGACTGTACTTGTCAATTTGACCCAGCTGACTGTTAGGTTCACTCGTAGTCGGGGGTTGGCTGTACCGATCAATCTGGTCTAGTGAAGGGGACATTGGACTGGCAGATGGCTGTCCGGCAGGCTGTGCCTGTCCTGTGGGAGTAGCTGCAACTTTGACAGGGAGAGGTGCTGTTTGCGCCGCGACTCTTTCAGCCGCTGAGGTACGTGCTATCAGCAACGCAGCAGCTAGAAAAACTGAACCCAATTTCAGAGCATTCCAAATTGACATATTCTTGTTCTCACTCACACACATTGATCTGCACAAAAAGTCCACCTGACTCATTGCTATCCGGCGTAGTCCATAGATATAGAAAAAAGTCGGTGGTGGAGCGTTAAATGCTCAACTCCCGGTGTTACACGCTTTTTCCGACTAACTCGCTCGCTCCCTGGAGCTACTGTAGTTTGATCGGAGTATCGTATTTAACCTGAATGTGAGTATGCCATAGCCAACCCCAAAACGCAAGCCTTAATCTACAAATTGTCTACTGTTATATCGATGTATGCATGCTGCTGTCACTACTCGAAAGAGGTGTTACTTGTGGCGGAGTCTAGATACGAGGAGAGGCATCTGCCGACAAGACCAATAGGTACGCAGAAAGACCAGACTGACTAAAGTCAGCAGCATGATGCCCAAAATTGTCCCATACGCCTTGATATGCCACCACCGCTTTAGCAGTGCTGCCCTTAATGGAAGCCCGTACCACTGTTGATGAGGATTCACGTTTTTTGAATCTTGGACAGTATGGCTGCGGATGCTGTTCTGTGCGATCGCCATTCTGAGTACTCCTTTAAGCCTCTATGTACAACGCATCTATGTAATTTACTTAAAACCGATAGAATTACTGTAATTTTGAGTAGCATTGCACAAGCTGGTCTGGAAAGCAATGTTGAAGGCTATTGACATTAATTACTACAGTTCGATAAACTTACCGGAGATTAAAGCCAGTGCTAACGCCAACACTGGCAACACAAACCATCTCACGTAGGAAATCATGACAGCAGCATCAACATCTGAACTAGACCAGACGATCTCCGCCCTTCAAGGTGGCTTGACATCTGTGCCACCTGCCACAGCAGTCAGTGTCATTGATAGTTTCGAGAAGCAAGTGAGCAGCTTGGGCGCTACGCAAATTGCGACCGATTTATCCCAACTCAAGGAGCTGTTGACAAGCGGCAGCGCTACTGGACCGGCGATCGGCAAAGTCCTGTCGCAGCTAGGAGAACAGACCACTAGCGCCGCATCAGGTGCTGACGCCACTGTTTCAAGTAAGTTGAGGCAGTTGGGCCAGTTACTGGCTGACGCAGGCAAGTCGCTACAGTAAGTCAGGCAATCACAGTACGTAGCACTAATAGCTGACTCAATATCAAACGCCAGCTTGCTGCCCTCTAAGCAACTTGACGCTTGATATTGGGGATGTAGTTTTTAATGGGCTGGTTTTGGGCTTTATTGTTGATGAAAACCGTATCTCAAATTAAAGATTGATAATATGAGTCAAATATTAGAAGAAGTGTTGGCAGCGAATCAAAGTTATGCTGAAAGTTTTGGTGACAAAGGGCAGTTGCCAATGCCGCCAGGACGACACTTCACTGTTCTGACTTGCATGGATGCCCGCCTCGACCCATCTAAGTTTGCTGGACTGGCTGAGGGAGATGCGCACGTAATTCGCAATGCTGGTGGACGGGCTAGTGATGATGCAATTCGCTCGTTGGTAATTTCCTACAAATTACTTGGAACAAAAGAATGGTTTGTGATCCATCACTCAGATTGTGGGATGGAGACCTTTAGTAACGAAATTATTCGAGGACTGCTAGCAAACAGCCTGGAGACAGCCTCAGTAGATGAAAAGGGGTGGCACGATACAGGTAAAGGTCCAGGTTCGCATGAAGGCGATTATATCGATTGGCTCACGATAACTGACCAGGCTAAGAGTGTCACTGCCGACGTGCAGCGGATTCGTTCTCACCCTTTAGTTCCTCACTCAATCCCCATCTACGGCTTCGTCTATGATGTCAAAACTGGAAAATTGATTGAGGTGCCAGATGCGACAAAAATTGGCAAGGCGCTGTCATAAGCTAAC
>CAXUIV010000671.1:0-2535 GCA_964250875.1 uncultured bacterium | reverse complement strand
AATTTGCCCACATCGGCGTTCATCGAGAAGGCTGTGGTGGTTTATGGGAGCAGTTCCCTCACCAAGGAATTGATCCTGAGGGCATTATAAAGAAGGTCAAGGAACTCGTAGGCTAATCACACCAATCATTAATGATTCGTGACCTGTAGAGACGTCACGTGTAACGTCTCTACAGGAGATTGTATCAATCTTGCTCTTTCGCCTAGCAGATTTGGGAGCAATTATTCTGAATTCAAGTCTTTGACTAGAGAGCGAAAGATTCGCCATCGATCCTCAGCAATCTGTTCGGCAAAGGGGCGAAGGTCTCAGCCGCAGAAAACAGGGTAGAGCAAACAATGCTAACGCATCGCTACTCAAATTCTGGCGACCACAAGTCTTCAACTTTCATCTCCCAGTCGGGAAGCAGATCGGGTACAGTTAAAAAATCGCCGTCGCGCAGGATAATCGGTTCCTGACCCGATCGACGCACTTCTACCCACCGTTGCTCTGGGTGGATCAGGACACCAACCCGTGTACCTAAAATCAGGAACTCGTCAATTTTTTCTCTCAGCTTTGTCAGGCTATCGGTAGGAGACTTAGCCTCAACCATGAGATCAGGAGTCAACTCAGCAAAACTGCGAGGGGCACGCCGCAAACGTTTCGCCTCAACAAAAGATAGATCTGGAGCGCGGGTATCTGAGTATTTGAACAAGCTCATTGAAGAGAGCAAAAGTTAGGAAACACCTATTTTGGCGTTATTCAGTGATCTGGGAAAAGTCAGCGGCGGCATAACCAACTATAACTCCTTCCTTATTGTCTGAGCTAACCTCTGCACCCCAATTTGGATCTGGGTTTCACTCAGTTCACCATAGCCAAAAATAAACTCACTCTTATCACCCAGACCAAGATATTGCGATCGCGCTGACATCAGACCAACCCCGACTTTGGCTGCCCGTGTCACAATCTCCTCATCGCTGAAGTCAGTGTGCAGACGCACCATCAGATGAATGCCAGCCTTCTCTCCAAAAATGGCAACGCGATCGCCAAACTGGTCGTTCAGTTCCTGAACCAACACTTGACGGCATCGATCGTAGCGCGATCGCATTCGGCGAATATGACTTTCTAAATAACCCTCGTTAATGAAATCAGTGAGAACCTGTTGTTCTAGCGTAGGGAGCTGGCGATCATTCAACCATTTAGCCTGAGCAAATAAAGTGACGAGGTTGGGGGGTAGCACCAGATAGCCAATCCTAAGAGCGGGAAACAGCACCTTGGAAAAAGTGCCGAGGTACAGTACCGACTGGTTTTGATCGAGTCCTTGCAAAGCCGGAATGGGGCGATCGCCGTAGCGGTACTCACTGTCGTAGTCGTCTTCTAAAATCAATGCCCCTGTTTGTTGCGCCCATGTCAGGAGTTCCAATCGGCGCGGCAAAGACAAAGTAGCCCCAGTGGGAAACTGGTGAGACGGTGTGACATAAACTAAGCGAATTGAGGGAGACACTAACTGTTCGACAATCAGCCCGGATGAGTCGATTCCAATAGGAATCAGCTTTGCATCGTGGCTCTGAAAAATCCGGCGAGCGCTTAAATAACCCGGATCTTCAATTGCGATCGCGTCACCGGCTTCCATTAACAGGCGCATGATCAGGTCAAGTCCCTGCTGTATCCCATTGGTGAGTACAATCTGTTCTGGCTGGCACTGTACTGCGCGGTAACGGCAAAGATAATGCGCGATCGCCTGCCGCAGGGGTAAATAGCCTTGAAAATCAGTGGCATAGTCTAGCCAATTGGGTTCGGCACAGCAGCGCCGCGACAGCAATTTGCGCCAGAGTTTGAGCGGAAATTCTGTGAGCGCTGGTCGTCCGTAACGAAAGCTGATCGGCAGGTCTGGTTCTGGCTGTAGCGTGAAGGGAGTTTGAGCTAGGGTTGCGCCATACCGAGAGAGTGGAACGGTCAACTGCTTTGATGGCGAAACTGGAATTGAAATTGACTGCATCAAATCATCGGGCAGTTGGGGGCAGACGTAAGTGCCAGAACCCACAATAGTTTCGAGGTAACCTTCACTCTGCAAGCGATCGTAACTTTGGGTGGCAGTGGTGCGAGAGATGCCGAGCGATTGGGCAATCGATCGGGTAGAGGGCAGTTTCTGGCGTGGTAGCAGTCGCCCGTTCAAAATGGCTTGACGCAGTTCGTCATAAAGCTGCTGATGCAGCGGTGTCTCAAACCTGTGATCCAGCACGATTGCAAAATCCATCTTACCCAATTTTTACCGAAGTTTGCTTCAAGTGGACTTATAGTAAAACATGAAATTGGCACTTTTGCCAGTCCACTTGCAGGAGTTAAGCTAGCTGTCATCAACATTGATGTTCGATGGTGCCGAGTACTCAATACCTCTCCTTTTGGCAGACCTATTTACGGCAGTGTGATCGGCGCTCGTTAACGTAGTTTTTTAGAGAAAAGGAATCTTATGAGCCATTTAGAACCCACCAGTACAGCTTTTTTGCCAACTCAACGCACTCAAATCAAACGCCTACCTCAAAGAGGAGAGTATGATTG
>CAXUIV010000670.1:0-2549 GCA_964250875.1 uncultured bacterium | reverse complement strand
TGGTCTGCACTTGTGTTAACTTCTTGGGTCAGCAGACCCCAAGTTTCCTGCCAAAAGTGTGGACGAATTGAGCAAATCAAAGATTCCTTATTCTCGCTGTTTTTAGGATGGTGGGGATTTCCTTGGGGGCTAATCATAACGCCAATTCAAATTATGAGAAATCTAGCAGGCTTGTTGAAGCAGCCTGGTTCTCAACCCTCACCCCAACTCCGTCGTTTGATCCTCATCCACTTGGGTAGACAGGTGTTGCAGTCGCGTTGATGACTAGCACGTTGATAAGTTATCTTCAGAAGCTTACTCACGATTCACCCAAATCCACAATCGGTATGACTCGACGCAGAGCAGCTACTCTAGCTAATATTAGCTTAGGGCAGTGAGACGTTGGTTACTTCTTACGTAAAGAAAAAAACACCAGCTTCAGCATTCTCCCCGAAGGCAGGCAGTGAGCTTCGAGTTACTTCTTTCCCAGAACAAATACTCGATGCGTTGTTCTCCTGCCCGAAACATTTTGACAGGGCGGTGAAAGATGGCAAGCGAGTGGACAAGAACGAATCAACCGAAGCTTTCTTCCCCTGCCCATCTAAACTGGATGGGTGGTCCTGCCTACGACATTAACAATCCCATCTTCAGATTGCGGATCGCCGCCTCTAGCTGCTTTTTTGGCGAACCTCAGTACTACCACGTTGCTGGCGATTGCCCCTTTAGACAACAACGGCGTTCTGCTCTAAGTGAAGCGGAACTGACGCATTTGAGAGCAACGCTCAACGCCATTGATCCTCAAGAGTGGCGGTCTTTTTCACCCGCACAACTGCTGGAGCAAGTGATTGATGCAGCGCTGGAGTTTGATGCCAAAGCCACCCTCACCGAAGCAATCCGGCTGAGGAATGAGGAGAACATTCGCACCACACCCCAGGTCATTTTGGTTCGGGCTGCTAACCACAAAGCACTCAAAGGCACAGGTCTGGTCCGCATTTATGCGCCAGAAATCGTTAAACGTGCGGATGAACCTGCTGCTGGTCTGACCTACCAGCTGCAAACATTCGGTAAGCCCATTCCTAATTCCCTTAAGCGAGTCTGGTCATCAGCCCTGGAAAAGTTTGGCGGACAGGTCTTAGCCAAGTATCGGATGGAAAACCGGGAAGTGAAAACCGTAGATGTGATGAACCTGGTTCATCCTAAAAGTCCTGCAATCGACCAACTCGCTCGTGGACAGTTGCAGACTACTGAACAAACTTGGGAGTCAATCGTTTCTGCTGAAGGGTCAAATCATGATTCCTGGCTCAAGGCATTAGATGTCATGGGTCACATGGCACTTCTACGTAATCTCAGAAATCTGTTGGAACATGAAATCGATCCAGAACTCTACTTGTCCAAACTCCAAGCAGGGGCTGCAACCGGCAAGCAATTGCCCTTTCGCTACTACAGTGCCTACAAAGCAATCCAACAGCTAGCACCAGCGGCTGTCTTGGATGCAGTTGAGAACTGTCTGAACCTATCGATGGGAAACCTGCCTCATTTCCACGGCAGAGTCATGTCTCTGTGCGATAACAGTGGCTCGGCTCAGGGCACAACCACCAGTTCTTTAGGAAAGGTGAAGATCTCAGAGATTGCCAACCTCAGCGCCGTACTTACCGCCCAAAGAGCTGACGAAGGGCACGTTGGAGTTTTTGGCGACCATCTCACAACTTTTCAGATTCCCAAAGGTAAAACTGTTTTCGGTCAGACTCAAGAAGCTGACCGATTGGCCCAAGATGTGGGTATGGGCACCGAGAACGGCATTTGGCTGTTTTGGGACCAAGCTATTCGCCAGCGAGAACACTGGGACATGGTTTTTGTGTACTCGGATATGCAGGCAGGTCACGGTGGTCTATATGGAACTGATAAGAGTCAGTACCAAGAATATATCTGGAATCCCAACGGAGGCAGCTCTTCTGCCTATATTGACGTCCCTAAACTAATCAACGCCTACCGTCAGCGAGTGAACCCAAGTGTCTTGGTGTTCTTGGTTCAGGTAGCGGGCTATCAAGATACCTTGATTCCTGAGTTCTATGACCGGACATATATCCTAGGAGGTTGGGGAGATGGACTCTTGAGGTTTGCGGCGGAGATGGTGAACCTCAATCAGACACCATAAAGCCGCACTCTTTAAATGTGCGATCGCCCCGGCAGGAGAATCGCTCTTTGCTATTTGCGAGAGTGCTTAAACCCATATCCTACATAGCTCTGACCCTCGTACAGCACAATCAAGTCTGTTTGTGGGTCAAAGGCCAAGCGGTAGACATCGCGTTCTGTGGTTGCTCCAGCGCGGATATTCAAACTTGTCAACCGGCAGTAAGGCTCTTTAAGAACCTCCTGAACATACCTGCGCTGGCTACGTTCTGGCACACTGAGGAGCTGTGCCAACTGCTGCCGCGGTAGCTGTTGATGCTGTACGACTTCTTTGCACTGCAAGCTGGATTCTGTGGTGCTTGGCACCAATTTTAGTCTACTAAACAGCAAGCCATAAGCACCTATCAAGCACAGGCAAACTATGAGAAGTGGACGTTCCA
>CAXUIV010000669.1:0-2553 GCA_964250875.1 uncultured bacterium | reverse complement strand
AGAGGCAGTCGGAGGATTGGGAACGCCTGTGAG
The DNA here is from genome assembly GCA_964250875.1 of uncultured bacterium. Lineage (GTDB taxonomy): Bacteria > Cyanobacteriota > Cyanobacteriia > Cyanobacteriales > Chroococcidiopsidaceae > CAXUIV01. Next base: position 2,520 of record CAXUIV010000669.1, on the reverse strand, counting down.
TGATGAACTGACGGTAGCAGATCTAGCGGCGGAGTGGCGTTTACAAACGGTACTTGTGGTGCCTGTGAGACTGGGGGCGATCGCTCAGGCAGTTGCCAACGTTGCCCTAGCAAGACTGACTCACGTCCACCTCAAAGGCATTGTGCTTAACTGCGTTCAGCCTTGTTCCGAGGCAGAAATTGCCGACTGGGCACCTGTTAACCTGATCCAATCTCTCACTAACGTTTCTGTCTTGGGCTGCCTGCCCCATATCAATCCAACTGATTTGCCTAAACTGGCTCAGGTTGCCTCGGCTTTGGATCTAGAAAGATTAATACCACTGTCTTTTTAAAAACTAAAAACAACTTAAAAATAACATGGCTACTACCTCAACCCTTACGATTAACCTATCTCGTGTTCGGCCAGAAATTCAGGCATTGCAGCCGCAAATTGTGGAGTGGCGGCGGCAACTCCATCAGCGCCCAGAGTTGGCTTTCCGAGAGCAGATGACGGCTGAATTTGTTACCCAAAAATTGCAGGATTGGGCAATCGAGCATCAGACCGGCATTGCTCAGACAGGTATTGTAGCGACGATTCCTGGTGATCGACCGGGACCAGTGCTAGCAATTCGGGCAGATATGGATGCCCTGCCGATTCAAGAAGAAAACCAAGTTCCTTATCGATCGCAGCACGACGGAGTAATGCACGCCTGTGGACACGATGGCCATACGGCGATCGCCCTGGCTACAGCCTACTACCTATCCCAACACCGTCAATTTGCCGGGACAGTGAAGCTGATCTTCCAGCCAGCAGAAGAAGGGCCAGGGGGAGCAAAGCCGATGATCGAGGCTGGGGTACTAAAGAATCCTGATGTTGACGCCATCGTTGGCCTACACCTGTGGAACAATCTGCCACTGGGTACAGTTGGAGTCCGCAGTGGGGCGTTGATGGCAGCTGTGGAAACGTTCCGCTGCACAATTTTGGGTAAAGGTGGACACGGAGCTATTCCTCAGCAAACTGTTGATGCGATTGTGGTTAGCTCAAATGTGGTGACTGCCCTGCAAACGATCGTGGCTCGCAATATCGACCCGATCGAATCAGCAGTGGTGACAGTCGGTGAGCTTCATGCCGGAACGGCGCTCAACGTCATTGCTGGCACAGCGCGACTGAGCGGTACAGTCAGATATTTCAACCCAAAATTTGAAGGGTATTTTAGCAAGCGGCTTGAGCAACTGATCGCTGGAATTTGCCAGAGTCAAGGCGCTACCTACGAATTAGACTATCAACCACTCTATCCACCTGTAATTAATGATACTGACATGTCCGACCTAGTACGGAGTGTAGCAGAGGCGGTAGTAGAAACTCCAGTTGGCGTGGTACCAGAGTGCCAGACAATGGGCGGCGAGGATATGTCCTTCTTTCTCCAAGAGGTACCAGGCTGCTACTTCTTCCTCGGTTCCGCCAACCCAGACAAAGATTTGGCATACCCCCACCACCATCCACGGTTCAATTTTGACGAGACAGCTTTAGAGATGGGCGTAGAAATGTTCGTCCGCTGCGTCGAAAAATTCTGTAACTGATACTTTTCACTTCTGCGAGAGCTTTTTACACTATCCTGCAACGCCTGAGTGATTTATCAGAATCGGGGTATCACGTCCTCAAAGCTGGCAGATATTACTACTAGCAGCATAGGAGTGATCGCCATGAATCAAGCTACCAAAACCCGAATGACCTTTGAGGAATACCTCAGCTACGACGATGGGACGGACAAACGGTATGAGTTTGAGGGCGGGGAATTAGTTGAGATGCCCCCTGAAAGTCCGCTAAACTCTCGGATTGCACGTTTCCTGTTTGCAATTTTGCTGACTGTATTTTCTGAGGATTTGATTTGCCACAAAGATACTGAAATTTCTGTGTCAGGGACTCAGGTGCAGGCTAGACTGCCTGATCTCATGCTGCTATCGGCAGAATTAGCAGAAATTTTAAACAGCACCAGTAGAGGCACAATCACGCTGGAGATGCCTCCACCAGATTTAGTTGAAGTTGTCTCCCCTGGTGCTGCCAACGAAAATCGAGATTACCGCTTTAAGCGGTCTGAGTACGCTGCAAGAGGTGTACCGGAATACTGGGCGATCAACCCGGATGAAGGTAAAATTACCGTCTTCACTCTAATCAATGGATTCTATGAGGAAGCTGTTTACACTGGCGAAATGGTCATCCAATCCCGGTTTGAAGTGCTTCAACTCACGGCTGAACAAGTGCTTAAGCGCAGACGGTAGGGGCGATCGCCATGTACGCAACCGTCACAAAACTGCTCTTTGAGAATCTAGCTTTAAGGTACTGCCATACCCCGCTGTACTGCCGGACGCTGCTGTAGCCTCTCAACCCACCGTTTCAGGTTGGGATGTTCATCCAGAGTTAGCCCTTGCATCTCATAAATAGAGACCCAGGGATAGGTAGCAACGTCGGCGATGGAGTAGTCTCCGCAGAGAAATTCATGCTCTTTGAGCTGCTTGTCTAAAACACCGTAGAGCCGTAATG
>CAXUIV010000668.1:0-2556 GCA_964250875.1 uncultured bacterium | reverse complement strand
TTGTACAGCAAATCGATAGGTTTATAGTATTAAATCCGAGTAACTCTTGGGCACGTCTAGCCCTTGAAGGAGAACTATCGCTCCTTCTATCACTTCTAGGAGAGCAAGTTCTGCAACCCTCTTTAGCTTTACTCGTCCTAAATCTACGATATCTCGATCAATTTGCAATGGTTTGTTGAGCTAGCGATTCGCCGAGCAGAAGTCAGCAGCTTACCCAGTTTTTGCATACTCGGGTTCAACCCTTCTGCTACCAAGTCATCTTTCACGAAGTAGTCTAGAAGAGACCTGTAGCACCGCGCCTAAACCAGGGAAACTCCTGCTTTAGCTTTTCTTTAGATATTAAAGTACGAATTATTTATCAATTTACAGTAGAGTATTCAGGCCAAGATATTCATCTGCATCAAGATATACTAATGCTCTTTAACTCAATCCTTTGAAGCTTCGCCAAGATGAGAATCAAACGAATTCAGAAGTAATGTGTCAAGTCCGGCTCCTGCAATCCAGCCTTCACGCAGCGCAGCGATTCATTGCGCATGGGTTTGTCGCTGGACGCCATCAAATAGTTCACGCGATTCTAACTAGCGATCGTACAGGGCAAGTCACGTCGTTGGCATCCATGCTAGCGTAGAGGGACTGCAACAGCATCACTAAGATGGCCACCCTCGGAATCACCAAAGCCATCATTAATCTCAATGAAGTCCACGCCAAGTTGGGCATTTCTCCTAGCTCAGATCCAAACTTCTTCATGGAATGGCAGGGGAATTTTCCCGCACTGACCGATGCCGATAAAGCAAGGCTTGATCGCCTCAAACAGCGATATTTATACTATGCCGACAGTGGAGCCATCACCAAAGGCACCGTTAACTTAATTCTACTATCTCCCTTGCTGGAAGCCCTCGGTTTCATTGACCCACCTTACCAAGTCCGAAGTGAAAAATACACTCGCTTTGAAATTGAGGATGGCGATACTCTGCTGGATGGTCTTATCGATGCCCTCTTAATTCAAGAACAGCTCTGGCTAATTGTAATTGAAAGTAAGCGCTACGGCTTTAGCGTTCGACAAGCGATCGCACAAACCCTAGCGTATATGGCGGGTGCGCCAATCTCTCCAGTATTTGCCCTGATTACAACTGGTGAGGATTACCTATTCGTTAAGTTAGATCGCTCCTCTTATCAATACGGCCTGTCAGATAAGTTTACCTTGAGTACTACCGAGGGCAATGAGCTATATCGAGTAGCTCAAATCCTGAAACAGTTGGCTACGGTGTAGGGCTGCGATACTTGTCGGCAGTGCCAGAAAACACAAATAATTGTTCCTCTTTAGGTACCGAGTTGGCACCAAGATACCGATGAACTCCTACACCCATGTCTCCAGTTAGCGTCAGTTGAAAGTTGACTTCCTCAAATTCAGTCTCACGAAACAGTTGGCGAACGATTTCAGAATGAGCGATTCCGTCTGAATGCCCGCGAGTCCAAATGACAAAGGAGCCGGTCTTGCCCAAAAAACTCAAGTTCCGGAGCAATCGTTGGAGTTCGGTTGCATCGGATAAATTGCCAAAAATACCGCAGACAAGGATGATATCCGCTGGAACTGCTCCCGTATAAGCAGCAGCGTGCGTGGCATCACCATTAATAAACTCAATTTGTTTTGTCAACCCTGCTTGCTCGATCGCTGCGCGTCCGCGTTCGACCAGTTGGGGATTTAATTCAACCAATCGTGCCCGGACGTCTTGGGCACGAGGGTGGTTTGATAGCGCTCCCAGTAGATCCCGTCCGTCGCCAGCGCAAGCACTGACGACACGAACGATTCCCGGTGGAACGGCATTTAGACTGCTTGAAATGTATTTCCGGACAATCTCCAATCGCTGTTGCAATCTGGAATCTGTTTGGTAGAGGTCATGCCATTCAACCCAGTCTTTTGGCATAGAATCCCATTCCTTTTAAGCTTGCTTTTGTCAAGGTATTTGTGATATTTTTCTGGCTACATCAAATCTACGGCAACTTTATCAGTTTACTGTAAATACGATTCACTTACGTCAAGCACATGAGTTATCAAAACTTTGACATCTACCCCGTCGCCGGACGCATCGGTGCTGAGCTTGCTGGTGTTGACCTGAGTGCGGAACTAGGCGACGACATCATCAGCGAGATCCGCAGAGCGCTAGTCCAGTACAAGGTAATCTTCTTCCGTCGCCAGCAGCTCGACGCCAAGGGGCAGGTCGCCTTTGCTCGCCGCTTCGGTGAAGTCACCACGGCTCATCCCACATTGCCACCCTTATCAGAACACTCAGAAGTCCTCGATCTAGATTATGGTCGAACCACCACCCGTGCAAACACCTGGCACACCGATGTGACATTTGTAGATCGCCCCCCGCTTGGCTCGATCTTGCGAGCGCTCGTCATCCCTCCAGCAGGAGGCGACACGCTTTGGGCTAACTCCGTCACAGCCTACCAAGACTTGCCGCCTCATCTGCGGAGTCTCGCCGACCAACTCTGGGCTGTACACAGCAACGCCTATGACTATACGACAGCCGCCATCGATCTCTCTGAGGAATT
>CAXUIV010000667.1:0-2579 GCA_964250875.1 uncultured bacterium | reverse complement strand
GGGCATGGGGCATGGGGCATGGAAGAAATTTGTTTTCCCTTTCGCCTTTCGCCTTTCCCCCTGCTTTGCTCACTTTCGTTGGGAAAATAACGAATAGCTGCTGAGAAATATCACCACCACTAAGGCCCAAGCCAATAGGATTTGCAGCAGTAATCCTAGCATTGAGGCTGCATGCAGATTCCACCAGAATAGTCCTCCCAGAATGACGGCTAATGCGGCATAGATCGGCAAGTCTAATCCGAGAGACCATTGCTGTACTGGTTTGACCTCTTTTATCCCCGCAGCCCGCGCCTCAACCTGCACAGCCTCTAGCTGATTGATCAAACACTTCAAAGTCATATAGTCACCTGGTTTGAGTGTAAATGGCTTGACTACGACGCGATTGTCTTTGACTTGAGCTTTAACCACCATGCTGGCTGGTTTACATTGTTTGATCGCAACCTCTAACACCTGAGCGTTCTGGCCAAAACTGATACCTATAGGTATCATTTGTTCTTTGCGTTTGATAATCGACCTGCCAGAGTTGATAATTTTGACAACCACCAGAGACACTTCCGGAGTTGGCTTGGAGTCTACGAGAATTTGCACCTTTGAGTCACTGCTACCCGCTTCTAAAATAGTGTCCTGCTGAAGGATGTCGTATGATATCGACCTGTGCGGCAGCCGCCACCAGACAACAACAATGACAACTACCGCCACGATGAAGCCTAGCAAGACCCAGCCGGGGGTAGGCAAAATTTTCAGGATAGTACTCATTGGCGCGTCAGTGCTAAGAAGTAATCTACTGCTATAGCACTTAGGTGTAACACAGCAACGGCCACCTGACTCTATAAATCGTGAAAACCTGTGAGCCTTAAAAGCTAATTAATGTGAAGATACTTTACAGGATTATAGTGGACTACAGATAAAGATTGATATGCCAGAAGTTGAATTCAATAAATACTACCGTTACGAAGATCTAACACGTATTTTGCAGGCTTATGCTCAGGAATTTCCTCAACTTGTAAGTATAAACAGCATTGGTAAGAGCTACGAAGGCCGTGATATTTGGTTGATGACAGTCACTAGCATCGCGACTGGTCCGGCTCAGGAAAAGCCCGCTCTTTGGGTTGATGGCAACATTCATGCCACTGAGCTGGCACCGTCGGTTGCCTGCCTGTACCTCCTGCAAACGTTAGTCAAAGGCTATAACACCGATGCAGATATTACCCGTTGTCTAGACACTCGCGCCTTCTACATTTGCCCCCGCGTCAATCCCGATGGAGCCGAGTGGGCATTAGCAGACAGGCCAAAATTCATTCGCTCCAGCACTCGCCCTTATCCCTACGACGAGGAACGCAGCGACGGGTTAGAGATTGAGGATGTAGATGGCGATCGCCGCATTTTGCTGATGCGAATTCCAGATGCTAACGGTCCGTGGAAAATCTGCCCTAGCGAACCGCGTTTACTGGTGCAGCGTGAGCCGACAGAAACAGGTGGTCAGTATTACCGCGTACTGCCTGAAGGCAGTCTTCACAACTATGACAGCGTTCTGATCGATGTGCAGCCTTTAAAAGAAGGGCTGGATCTGAATCGCAATTTTCCTGCCCTATGGCGACAAGAGTTTGAGCAGCCAGGGGCAGGCCCGTACCCGACATCTGAGACAGAGGTGCGATCGCTGGTAGATTTTATTGCTAGCCATCCCAACATTACAGGAGCTGTAGCCCTCCATACTTTTGGCGGCGTCTTGTTACGTCCTTACAGTCACCTCAGTGATGAAGACCTGCCAGTCAAAGACCTTCGCACCTACCAGCGGATTGGTGAAAAAGGCACCGAACTCACCGAGTACCCAGCCATCTCAATTTTTCATGATTTCCGCTCCGATCCTAAAGATGTCGCTACTGGTGGCTTCGACGACTGGGCATATGAGCAACAGGGTTTGTTTAGCTGGACAGTAGAGATTTGGAGTCCCCAACGTCAAGCTGGAATCGCTGAGTACAAGTATCTAGACTGGTACCGAGAACACCCCCTAGAAGACGACATCAAGCTACTTCAATGGAGTGACGAAAAACTAGCAGGTCAGGGATACGTTGACTGGTACCCGTTTGACCATCCCCAACTGGGTCGGGTAGAACTGGGCGGCTGGGATATGATGTATGCCTGGTCCAATCCACCAACTCAGTTTCTAGAAAAAGAGATTGCTCGCTTTCCTGATTGGCTAGTGTGGCACCTACTTATTTCCCCTCGGTTAGAGATTTACGAAGCTAGCGTTCGCGACCTAGGCAACGATACTTACTGTGTGCGCTTAGTTGTGCATAACATCGGCTGGCTACCCACCTACGTCACTCAAAAAGCTCTGGAAAAGCAGTTGGTGCGCGGCTGCATCTGTGAGATTGAACTACCGCAGGGAGCAAAGTTGGAAACGGGCAAGCTACGGGAAGAGTTGGGTCAACTAGAGGGACGGGCCTACAAACCTTGTGTTCCAGCCAGACGCTGGGGCGACCCAACCCAAGACCGGCTCAAAGTGGAGTGGGTAATTCACGCCCCAAATGGTGGCACCGTTAAACTGTTAGCCCGTCACGAACGTGCCGGAGCTGTAC
>CAXUIV010000666.1:0-2593 GCA_964250875.1 uncultured bacterium | reverse complement strand
CCAAAGCGCGGGCGTTCTCAATCACTTGAGCAGAATAATCTTTGAACTCTGGCTTTAGGGCTTCTCCAAAGGCCACTGCCTTTCCGGCAATCACGTGTTCCAGTGGTCCACCTTGAGAACCGGGGAAAACGGATTTATCCAACTTCTTACCCAGTTCTAGGTCACGAGTTAGGATTAAACCACCCCTAGGTCCACGCAGGGTTTTATGGGTAGTTGTGGTTACAACATCGCAGTATGGGATCGGGTCGGGGTGGAGACCAGTAGCAATCAGACCGGCGATGTGAGCGATGTCAGCTAGTAAGTAGGCCCCGATTTCATCTGCTATCTGACGGAACCTCTCAAAGTCAATCACACGTGGATAAGCAGAGTAGCCGCAAATCAGCAGCTTCGGACGGTGTTGCAGCGCTAGCTCCCGAAGTTGGTCATAGTCCAACTGCTCTGTTTCCGGACTAACGCCGTAATGACAGACATTAAACCACTTACCAGATACATTAACTGGTGAACCGTGGGTTAGATGCCCTCCGTGGGCTAGATCCATCCCCATGATTGTGTCTCCTGGCTCCAGTAGCGTCAGGAACACGGCAAAATTCGCCTGTGCCCCTGAATGAGGCTGCACATTCGCATGAGCCGCCCCAAATAGCTGTTTCGCTCGGTCAATCGCTAGCTGCTCTATTTTATCCACGTATTCGCAGCCGCCATAGTAGCGTTTACCGGGCAATCCTTCGGCATATTTATTCGTCAGTACTGAACCTTGAGCGGCCAGCACAGCAGCAGAGGTAAAGTTTTCACTTGCGATCAACTCCAGGTGACTGCGTTGGCGCTGGAGTTCTTCCTGAACGAGTTCCCCTACGATGGGATCGGTTTGAGCGAGAATCTCTGAATTGGTTTGATTCACTTTGGCTATCCTGCAAAAATATTTCAAAGCGTTAGCAAAATCCGCAGCAGTCACCATTGCCTGTCTTGGCACTCTCTTACTGCCGAGCGGTGAGGCAATTCTAGAATTTTCTGATCTAGGCTAGTGAGATGTCAGCGACGATTTGCTTGAACCTACATCTTAGCTGGTACTGGTATGCAAGTATTATAGTACTAGTTATACATCTGTACGGTCATACTCTACTACGTCCCTAAGAGACACGTCCTTAAGAGAGTTAAACAGCAAAGGCGATGCCATTCTGCAACCGGCATGGAGTCACAAGGCCATCCGGCTCGGCATCTGGCACATTAAGCTATATGTGAAGGGCTACAACTTTCTCAGATACACAACGTAAAATAGACGAATGTAATCTTGACAAATGTACTGGAGGGATTAATGTTGGTGGTCTTGATGAACAATCAAATTATCTCCCCTCAGCACATTTGTCCAACCTGTTTACTTGCCGACCAGACTGGTCAACCTCGCTGGCGTCAAGGTCAACTCTGGTGTGGTCAGGCCATTCGTAAACTCACTCCCTCCCATCCAGATCAGTATCAGTGTCAAATGGGCTTCCGCATTGCCAATATTGAGTAAGCTTAGAGGGGATGCACATCTCGACCCTAATGAATCTATTCAGGAGAACGTACAATGACTTGGCGGGGATCCACAACAGCTTCGGATCGGATTTTTGCTTGCTTACCTTACTTACTTCCCTTGGTTGAAGTATTTTTGTTCGGCAGCTTTCTGTTTCAGCAATTTCCACCTCTAGCAAGCCTTTTTGTACCATTGCTACCGCTGGTGGCAATATACCACAGCAACCGTTTTGCTGGCCTGATTATCTTCTTTGCCTTGTTTTTATTAGTAGTGAGAAACAATAACATCAGTCATTTCATTCGTTTCAACACGATGCAGGCGATTCTTTTAGACATTGTTATATTTTTAGCAAGCATACTTTTGGAAATTTTAAGCCCAATTCCCGGCACTGGTTTTGCTATTCAGACACTGGCGAATACCATCTTTCTAGGCATCGTAGTGGCAGTTGTCTATGCTGCTGCTCAGACGCTGCTAGGACGTTATGCAGAAATCCCCGCCATTTCTGATGCGGTTTATATGCAGGTCCGCTAGTAAATCTGTCGCGTCAGCCCTGCTCGCTAGGCTGCTACGGTATTTTCCAGGCGACCGATGCCTTCAATCTCAACACAGACGCGATCGCCCTGCTGTAGCGGCCCTATGCCTGGTGGCGTTCCAGTCAGCACCACATCCCCTGGCAGGAGAGTCATAACCTGACTGATGTACGACACGATAAAGTCTGGTGAGAACACCATCTGACTGACCAAGGCTGATTGCACTGGCTGGACAGCATCATTGATAAAAGTCTGAAGCCGTGCCCCTGGATTGAGTTCCCGGACAATCCACGGTCCCAAGGGGCAGAACGTATCAAATCCTTTAGCTCGGGTCCATTGCTTATCCTGCTGTTGCAAATCCCTAGCGGTTACATCGTTGGCGATGGTGTAACCCCAAATCTTCGTCTGAGCTTGCTCCGAAGTACATTCAAAACAGCGATCGCCAATCACCAATGCCAACTCACCCTCATAGTCTACTCGCTGCGTTTGGCAAGGATACCAAATCTGTTTTCCAGTAGCAATCACAGTTGTGGGCGGCTTGAGAAATAGTAGTGGT
>CAXUIV010000665.1:0-2599 GCA_964250875.1 uncultured bacterium | reverse complement strand
AAACCAGGATTTTATATTCCGCAACATAATTTGCTTTATTTCCGCCCACTTACTTCAAAAGTAAAAAAATAAAGTTTGACAGCAGCAAAGGCCAAGGCTTTGCGCCCTTGGTCTGGGCCGCCTCAAGACGGATATTGGTATATGGGCAGCGCGTGCCCCCTAGTGCAATAACTAGTGCAATAACTGTTCATAACCCAAAACGGATTGCTATATGCTCATTAACAGTAGTATTCTCAAAGCTTTACTGTGCAGGCTTTAGGTATATGACAGAAACACCACGTCCGTCAATTCTTCCCCCTCCACCTCCATCCCGTCCTCCTGTACCACCGCCTCCGGGACCTGCTTCTAGCTATCGCCCCAGTCCGCCGATGGAGTCTAGTCCTGCCAATCATCCCAATACTTCCAGTCCTTCTAGCCCCACTTTAGGGCAACTCGTGCGGGAAGCCCATGATAAAGGACTTTCGGACATTCATTTAGGCGTCGGCGAAATTCCTCGCTTCCGCGAACGGGGTGAGATCATCATTACAGACTACCCAGAAACGGATGAACCAACATTTTTTGGTTGGCTAAGGGAAATTCTGAGCGAGCAGCAAATTGAGAGATTTAGAGAGCAGCTAGAATACGACGGTGCCACTCAGTATGAAGGGCTGGTGCGAGTGCGGATTAACCTGTTTGACTGCCTCAATGGTCCCGCAATGGTCCTTCGTTTAGTACCATTGCAGATTCAGACAATAGAGCAACTTAACTTGCCGTTTATCTTGCGAGATTTGTGCCATTACTCCAAAGGTTTGATTTTAATAACGGGACCAACTGGCTGTGGTAAGTCCACGACTTTAGCCGCGATGGTTGATTACATCAATAGCGAGATGCCAAGAAACCTGATCTCGATTGAAGATCCGGTTGAATTTGTGCATAAAAGTCGCAAATCCCTGATCAAGCAGCGAGAGGTGGGCATCCACACATTGGAGTTTGACAAGGCACTGCGGGCATCGCTGCGGGAAGATCCTGACGTTCTCCTGATCGGAGAGATGCGCGATCGCACGACTGTGAACACATGTCTCAAAGCCGCCCAGACTGGTCACTTGGTATTTGGCACCCTACACACTAACAGTGCTGTCAAGACTGTTGAACGGATTCTTAATCTGTATGATCCAGAAGAACAGGGAACGATGCGGATTCAGGTCGCCGAATCGCTGCTTGCTATTGTGGCTCAGAGTCTTGTCCGCACGACTGATGGGAAACGAGCGCCAGCCCACGAAATCATGATTAATACTGACGCGATTAAAGATTACATCATGCGCAACGAAGTGGAGGAGATTGACGCGATCATTCCCCGGTCAAATTTTGAGGGGATGTGTACGATGAACCAGTCGCTTTATAAACTCTATGAGGAAGGGCGGATTACAGAAGAAACAGCTCTAGAAGCGTCACCTAAGCCCAACGAGATGGCCCAGACGCTACGCGGCAAAATGTAGGGTATGCGGGTGTGGCATTGCCAAGCAAAATTCCCTCAGAACAGTGATACCGTTCGAGGGAATGAAAAGAATTGCTCTTCTAATCAAGCAGGACTCACTTGCGCCCTTTTCTGTAGCAAGTCACGAATTGCAGTTTTTTCTAAGATTCCTAACAGCACCCCGTTGTCGCCAATCACGGGTATGTTTGAGCGCTGTTCAAGCAGCATGACCGCTTCTAGTAGTGGCTGCTCGGATTTAATAACAGTGGTTGGTTCGATCGGCTGCATAACTTCTCTAACCTGCATTTCTGACCAGCGTGAACTGGCTATAGTTCTCAGATCGTCGAGCGCGATCACGCCAACGAGTTGGCTTGCCTCGTCTGTAACTAGACTGCGCGAGTTTCCACTGCTAATGATATCGTCGGCAAACTCTCTTAGAGAAGCTTGAGCGGGCACCACGGGGCTAGCAGTCGTCACATCTGCTGCTGTTAGACCCTGTAGTTTCTCCTGTACACGAGCAGTTTGAGCAGATCGACCAGCATTTTGCAGTAAGAACCAGCCTATTAATAAATTCCAAGAATTATCAAAGCTGCCGAACAACAGCAGGGGTATTAGCCCAGAGGCGATCGCCGTCCAGCCAATAATTTGACCAACTCGGCTGGCAACGACAACGCCTTTGTAGGGATTGCCCGTCACCTTCCAGACGATCGACTTGAGGATGTTGCCTCCATCCAGTGGTAAGCCAGGAATTAAGTTGAACAGCGCCAGTGCCAGGTTGACAGAACCAAGCAGTCCCAAAACTGCTGCCAACGGGCCTGAAACCACTGATGTAGAGCCAACGGCGGTAATGAGACTGAACAGCAGTAGACTAACCGCAGGACCAGCGATCGCCACCCAAAATGCTTCAGATGGAGTCTTTGACTCTTTCTCTAAGCTAGCAAGGCCGCCAAACAGAAACAGCGTGATTGATTTAACCGCAATTCCCTGGCGGATAGCTACAAAACTGTGCCCCAGTTCGTGTGCTAGGACAGAGGCAAACAACAGAGCCGCAACGAATCCTAGCAGCCAAGGCAACGCCCCATCTAATGTCGGAAATAGAGTTGCTAGTCCATTACCATAGCTTAAGGTAACTAAGCCTAGAACTAA
>CAXUIV010000664.1:0-2616 GCA_964250875.1 uncultured bacterium | reverse complement strand
CGGCAAAATTGGTAATTGAACCTGTCGGCAATGTCACGAGTCAACTCCAAATGCTGCTTTTGGTCCTCACCCACCGGCACTTTATCAGCTTGATACAGCAAGATATCTGCCGCCATCAGAACTGGGTAGTCTAGCAAGCCAATGCTAACGTTTTCTCTCTGCTTTACTGCTTTTTCCTTGAACTGAATCATACGTTCCAGCCAGTTCATAGGGGTGATGCAGTTGAACAGCCATGCTAGTTCACTGTGGGCAGGTACATGGGATTGAACAAAAATGCTTGAATATTCCAAGTCAATACCGCAAGCCAAGTAGAGTGCGGCGATTGTATAAGTATCAGCTGCCAGCGTTGTTGGGTCGTGGGGTACTGTAATAGCGTGTAAATCTACTACGCAGAAGAAATTGTCATACTGGCTTTGCTCCTCTACCCAGTTGCGAACCGCTCCTAAATAGTTGCCTAGGTGCAGATTGCCAGTCGGTTGAATTCCAGAAAAAACGCGCTGCCTTGCCATAAACCTCAACTTAACCGTCAGCGAAAAGAAGCCCGGATGAAAAGCTCTCGCACTAGCGTAGCGTTTGCGAAGCAAAAAAGTAAGCTGACGACTCCTCTTGGGAATCGCCAGCTTACTTGCGGAGTAACAGATAGAATATCAGTTGATGAGGTGAAGCACATCACGGACCACGCTGTAGCCAGCCAAGTCCCAAAGCAGGTACGCCAAAAATCCAATCATGGCTAGACGACCATTCCACAGTTCGGCTTGAGGATTGAAGCCAAACAAGAAAGCATTGCGGTCTTTGCCGTTATAAGCTGCGGCTACTGGTGGCAAGTCGGTGGCGTTGGTTTTCATTTCGTTTATTCCTTTAACATTTCGTTGCATACCTTTAGATTACTTAGCAAACTCCCCGATGGTCTCTGTCTATGGGTATAAACACACTTTCTGTGGACGGTCAATCTTGAGGAGTTTTTTGTTGCAGTATCCCCAGAAGGCGCTGAGTGCCTCAAATTCTTTACAAGCTCTGTATAGTGGCAGTATGGTGAGTATAAATACTTGATGGGCAGTTGCTATTGAGTAGACTTGTAGGATGACTCATAATGACTCATCCTGCTAAGGATATATGTTTCAGACCTTGGGTGGATGCTAATAGCTGCTCTACTCAGCGATTCTGGCTTAGGAAGTTCAGTATTACTAGAGACGCCAATTTGCTCACGTCATCTTTAATCTACACGGCTTGTAGGGGCGGGTTTACTAGAACTTGGGCGGGTGACCCTACATACAATCAGAACCCGCCCCTATATCTATGTTCAAGGAAATACCATGTTTCAGATTACGGGAATGACGCTGGGATACAAAAAGCTAATCTGGATGGCACAGATCCCAGTCAATCAAGGCGTTAACACTCCAGAACAAGCAGCACTTGTATTTTCAGGGCCAAGATTCTTTGTCGCCTTGATTTCGGGTCTCGTGTTAGCTATTGCCATTCAACTGGTACTGACTAATTTAGCAGTTGCCTTGGGAATATCTGTTTTAGGGCGCGGTTCAGACTCCGATTCCCACACCGCCAATTCCCACCAGGAGGAAGCTGGTAGCTTGGGTGGAACAATGCGCAAAATTGGCACCGCAGTGGGACTGGGTACTCTCGTTAGTGTCAGTGTGGCTCTGTTTATAGCTTGTCTTCTAGCGGTGAAACTCAGCTTGCTGACTAGCACTGGTGGCGGCGCAATTGTCGGTCTGGTGATTTGGGCAGCATACTTCTCGCTGCTCGTTTATGTTAGTTCAACGACAGTCGGTTCCTTGGTTGGTTCCGTCTTTAATACTGCTAGTTCTGGTGTGCAGGCGATCATGGGCACAGCCGCCGCCGCGCTGGGGGCTAAAGCTGTAAACGACCAGGTGGTGTCTACGGCAGAGGCCGCCGCCGCCGCTGTGGGTCGCCAACTCGGTACAGCTCTCGATCCTACAAGCATCCGGGAAAGCCTTGAAGATTATGTCGAAGCGCTGAAGCCCCCAGAGCTAGACATCTCTAAGATCCGCAGCCAATTCGAGAACTTGCTGAGCGATCCTCAATTAAAGGCGATCGCTGGCAGTCAGGATCTGCGCAACATTGATCGGCAGAAGTTTGTCGATTTGGTCAGTAGTCGTACCGATCTGTCGAAGCGAGACCTGAATCGCATCGTAGACCAACTGGAATCAGTGTGGCGGCAGACAGTGGGCCAGCAAATGCCGCAGCAGGACAGAATGGGAGAGTTGATGGACTATCTCAAATCTGTGCAGCCCGGACAGGCAAATACAGCTGAACTGAACGCTAAGCTGGACCAACTGATTGCAGAAATCCGAGCATCGCGGCAGGCTGACCAAAAGCAAACTGGTCAAGATAGCCCTGGACCAGTCAAGCAAACAATTCAGTCTGGCCTTGAACCTCTGATCGGTATGGTTTTAGGACGAGCAGACCTCCCTGATTTGGATGTGCAAAAAATCCTAGGGGCGCTTGCTACAGCCAGAGGCAAAGTGACCGAGCAAGCAGACAAGCTAGCCAGTCAGACAGGGTTGAAAAGTGCAGCAGTGCCATACAGCACAATTCGAGCTGATGTGGAAAACTACCTGCTCAATACCTACTCCTGGC
>CAXUIV010000663.1:0-2619 GCA_964250875.1 uncultured bacterium | reverse complement strand
ACTTAGGTCTAGAACGAATTAAGCAAGTAGTTGACTGTGTTCTATCTTAGCTGACCGAAGCTTGAAATTGAGATAATTTAACTTTACATCATCTTAGCAAACTATAGCAATTCTATTCCAGTCATGAACACAAGCGTTTCTATGTAGGGATGTTACATGTAACATCCCTACAGGTTGTTCGCAAATGATTTATGATTGCTGATAAACTTTAATGGTTTAAGTCGCCTGAGGTAGCGTTTTGATCGTGCTGTTATTGACAAATCCACTGTATGTTCTGCCCACTCAAGGCGTGAGATGAAGTTAACTACCCGTGGACACTATAGTGTGAAGGCGCTACTCGATCTCAGCTTGCAGCCAAGGTACGGTCCTATGTCTGTAAGAGCGATCGCCACGCGCCAAGATATTCCCGCGCCTTATCTAGAAAAACTGCTGATTGAAATGCGTCGTGCTGGTTTAGTCCAATCAGTTCGTGGCGCTGAGGGTGGCTACAGGTTAGCGCGATCGCCTGAACAAATTTCATTGGGACAAATTTTAGAGGCAGTGGGTGAAACAATTGAACCGCTACCCCGCTACACAAGGGTGCAAGCACAAGCAGAAGACTGGGTGACGTTTACCCTATGGCAACGTCTGCACCAAAAACTCAAGGAAGCGCTCCATAGCATCACGCTTGCAGACCTTTACTACGATGCCCGCAGCTGGCAAGCTGCTCAGGGAGAGGCAACGAATTTTGTGGTTTAAGACTCCTTACCCTCCTCACTCAGCCGTTGTTTTGATCGTTGCTGCTGTGCTGGATTACCTAATTGGCGACCCGTGGGGCTGGCCTCATCCTGTACGAGTCATGGGCTGGGTAATTGACCGCTTTACCCAATTCGCTTTCAAACATCACAACCCGATCACGCTGCGATGGGCGGGGATAGTTCTAGGCGTTGGACTAGTAACCAGCAGTGGTGTTGTAGGATGGTTAATTGTTCAAGGTACGAGTTGGTTGCATCCCAGCTTTGGCATCACGGTAGAGAGTATCTTACTAGCTAGCTGCTTCGCTGGGAGAAGTTTGAGAGCGGCAGCGGAAGCAGTTTTACAGCCCTTAATCGCTGGTCAACAAAGTAAATCTCGTTCTACTTTAGAGCTATACGTCGGTCGGGATACAGAAAATTTAACAGAACCAGAAATCCTGCGGGCGGTGTTGGAGACAGTCACAGAAAATGCCACAGATGCAGTAACGGCTCCTTTGTTTTATGCGATTACTGGCGCAATGATACCGATTGTGGGCGGTGTACCTTTAGCTCTGGCGTATAAAGCTGCGAGTACGCTTGATTCAATGGTGGGGTACCGGCAAGCGCCTTATACATATTTAGGCTGGTTCAGTGCCCGGTTAGAAGATGGGCTAACTTGGCTACCCTGCCGGTTAACAGTGTTCACCCTAGCACTCCTGTCTGGTAAACCTCAGCGGGTTTGGCGTCTTTGCTGTCGGGACGCTGTTAAAGATCCCAGTCCCAATTCTGGCTGGAGTGAATGTGCCTACGCAGCTGTACTAGGCGTTCAGTTGGGCGGTACAAACTGGTATCGCGGGGTAGCTAAACACAAACCTCTACTGGGAGACTCGGTCCATTCCATCACTCCAGCGCGAATCAATCAAGCTTTGCAGCTGACGCGGCATTGCTTTTTGGTCTGGCTGGGAATAGCAATTGTAGTTATGACGAGTCACCTCTTCATGTAGAGACGTTACATGTAACGTCTCTACATGTTGGATCATTTAGGATTGCTATAGTCCTCAGCCTTACCCCATGCCTGCCAAAATAGTTGAGATTTTATCATCAGAGGAAATTCGTCGTACCCTCACTCGCCTCGCTTCACAGGTGGTAGAAAGGTCGCGTGATTTGTCTGAACTGGTCATACTAGGCATTTATACTAGGGGGCTTCCCTTGGCCCAGCAATTAGCTCGTCAGATTGAAGTCTTAGAAGGAGTGGCTGTGCCAGTAGGGGGGTTAGATATTACGTTCTACCGGGATGACCTGGATCAGATTGGAATGCGGACGCCAGCCAAAACCGATATTTCCTTCGATTTAACCGGCAAAACAGTTTTGCTTGTAGATGATGTCATCTATAAAGGGCGTACAATTCGAGCTGCATTAAATGCGGTGAATGAGTACGGTAGACCATCTGCTATTTGGCTGGCTGTACTGGTGGACAGGGGGCATCGTGAGGTGCCGATTCATCCAGACTTTACTGGCAAACAGCTGCCAACTGCTAAGGAAGAACAGGTCAGAGTTTACCTGCAAGATGCAGATGGACGAGATGCAGTGGAGTTAGTTAGTGATTAAATCGGGTTTTGGTAGAGACGTTGCATGCAACGTCTCTACAGAATTTTTGGATTCTATTGCCAAAAAATCTGCTCAGCAGTGATTAGATGGGGGAAGGTATGTGAGTCAATCTGGTTGTTTCCTTTAAACGTGCCAACTAGAGCATATTTTTCCTTTTCCAGCTTCAGCACCACAACTGCTTGCTGTTCGGGATCAATCAACCAGTACTCTGGAATACCGCGCCGTTGGTATTGGGCTAACTTATCTTTGTAGTCTCGGTTGCGGTTATTCTGACCCGGACTAACAACCTCTGCAACTA
>CAXUIV010000662.1:0-2625 GCA_964250875.1 uncultured bacterium | reverse complement strand
TTGAACTCGCTATTTCTGTTCTATCATCTGTAGCCTGCTTTTGGAGAATTGGTATTACTCCTTGAGGTTCCACCTCGGTTATGCAGATTTGAGCGAAGCCATATCGAGCGAGAAGCATTACTTCACATTCGACTTAAGCAGTCGCTCGTAGGCTTCGTTGACCTTCTGGATGCTCCTATTTGTTGACGTTTGAAATCTGGTACTGTTCGTCGCTGACCTGTTCCATCCAGTCCACGGTCTTGCCATCAAGCTGTTCCTGAATGGCGATGTGCGTCATCGCCGTGGTCGCCGTGGCACCATGCCAGTGCTTTTCACCTGGCGAGAACCAGATTACGTCCCCCGGTCGAATTTGCTCGAGCGAGCCGCCCCAACGCTGTGCTAGGCCACAACCCGCCGTCACGATCAAGGTCTGACCCAGCGGGTGGGTGTGCCATGCTGTCCGAGCGCCAGGCTCAAACGTGACACTAGCCCCGACCACCCGTGCCGGGTCGGCTGCATTAAACAGAGGGTCAATGCGGACAGTGCCGGTAAAATACTCGTCTGGTCCTTTAGCGGAAGGCTGTGAGCCACTTCGTTTGATGTCCACTTTCTTCACTCCTTTACTTGATGCCATTCGGGTTGCTATCCCAATCGTAGAAACTGGGCACCGATTGCCTGTATCAATAGAGATAGGGATTTTTTCAGAAGCAAGGTAAAGCTTGATGCCATTTCAGTTGTGAGTAAGTAGGCGTCTTGCCTACTCAACACCGAGTTTGCTCTTGTATAAAAATCTAGACTGCTGATAAGAAGCTGACATCATTTTTCATTGCTTTAGCTTCATGTTAAGGATTTTCAAGAGCAAGCAGTATAACGATCATCTAAAATCGTTGTACAATCCTGCAAATTTAGAAATGAACGCTATCAAAACGAGTGAAAAGTCCGATAGGGATTTGATGAACGACTTGCAGGTAAAACGCGAGGCAGACAGAGCGCAGGCCAACCGAGACGAACTGACTGAGCGGATTGCCCAAGCAATTCGTCAGGATGGAACGATCGAGCCTCTGAAAGGTTTGCACCTCAAACGTTCTTCTTCGCCTACGGAATTCTGTCATGGTGTCTCTATCCCTGCCTTTTGTGTGATTGCTCAGGGCAGCAAAGAGATTCTGCTGGGCGATGATCGCTATCAGTACGACCCGATGCATTATCTGCTGGCGACGGTTGAACTGCCAATTGTTAGCCAAATTCTAGAAGCATCCCAGACGCAACCGTACCTTGGCCTTCGCCTCAATCTCGACCCTACTCTGGTCGGTTCAGTCATGGTCGAGGCAGGGGATTCCTCAGCACAAAGAAGTGCCAATGTAAAAGCGCTCGACGTCAGTCCATTGGATGAAAATCTGCTGGACGCTGTGGTGAGACTCGTCAGACTTCTAGATTCCCCTACTGAAGCTCATGTTCTCGCCCCATTGATTAAGCGGGAAATCATTTACCGACTCCTGATGGGAGAGCAAGGGATTCGCCTCCGTCATATTGCCATTCTGGGTGGTTATACCCACCACATTGCCGGAGCTGTCGATCGACTTCGTAAAGACTTTAACCAGCCGCTTCGCATTGAAATCATGGCGAGAGACCTTGGAATGAGCATTTCGGGCTTCCACCATCACTTCAAATCAATCACTGCAATGAGTCCTCTACAGTTTCAGAAGCAACTGCGGCTACAGGAGGCTCGCCGTCTGATGTTAGGGGAAAACCTTGACGCGACCAGTGCTGCTTACCGAGTGGGGTACGACGACGCTTCGCACTTCAACCGAGAGTACAAGCGGCTCTTTGGTCTACCACCGATGCGTGACGTGGAACGGCTGCGGGAAGCTGCTAGGGAGACTGTTAGTTCAGCCTGATCTGGTCTGAAATTAGCAGATCAACATTTTGGATGGTAGCTTTCATAATGTTTCAGCCCTGGAGTGCAGTCATGGACTCTGGACGCACTAGCCGGTCGAATTCCTCGCCTGTGAGAAATCCAAGTTCAACACAGGCTTGTCGTAGAGTCTTGCGCTCTGTATAAGCTCTTTTAGCGACCATGGCAGAGCGATCATAGCCAATGTGAGGGTTGAGGGCCGTAACCAGCATCAGAGAGTTGGTGAGAAAGTGCTGAATCTGTTCGCGATCCGGCTGGATACCAACTACTAGGTGATCTGTGAAAGCGGAGCAAGCCCCGGAGAGTAAGCGGATCGAGTGCAGCAGATTGTGGATCATGACGGGCTTAAACACGTTCAGCTCGAAGTTACCTTGAGTCCCGGCAATGCTGATGGCTGTGTCGTTACCAAGCACCTGAACACAAACCATTGTCATCGCCTCACACTGGGTTGGGTTGACTTTACCAGGCATGATAGAGGAACCCGGCTCGTTAGCTGGCAGGACCAGTTCTCCTAAACCACAACGGGGACCAGAACCCAGCCAGCGAATATCGTTAGCGATTTTCATTAAAGAGCAGGCCAAAGTTTTGAGAGTCCCACTTGCCATTACAATTGCGTCGTGAGCTGCCAGGGCTGCAAACTTGTTAGGTGCAGTGACAAACGGCAGTCCCGTTAGTTCTGCAATTTTGGTTGCCACTCGCACCGCAAACTCTGGATGGCTATTGAGTCCTGTACC
>CAXUIV010000661.1:0-2631 GCA_964250875.1 uncultured bacterium | reverse complement strand
GGGCGGTTAGCTGGGTTGGGTGGGGCAACGATGAGGTGAATTTGAAACTCACCGATTTGGTACCACGCGCCGGGGTATTTGAGCGATCGCTGGATTTTGGACAGTCCTAAGACTTTGCCATAGAAATGTTCGGCTCGTTCTAGATCAGAAACGAGGACGGCTGCGTGAAGGCACTGGGTGATTTGCATCGCTTACAGAGATAAGTGTTTGGGACAGAACTTGGAATATTTTAATACTCGCGCCAATCCTTTATGCCAATCTGCTTACAGCGACAATACTCGTGGGGAATTCACTTGGAGGAAATATCCCCGATGCAACAGAAGAGCGGTCGCACCTAAAGAAAAAGCCCGGAGGATATCCGGGCGGCTAGTGTTTTAACTGTATGAGGGGTTAGGTCTTCTATAAAGATTACTTCTTCCTTCTGACAGGGGCAGCAGTAGTAATACGGGGATTCGGCAGGGTGACGGGGGAGACTTCAGTATTTGTACGATTGCCTAGGTGGCTGCACCTCAGCCACCATGTATCAACATGAGTGTTGGTGCGATCGCGAAGTCTTTAATGTGATTCATTAGATCTTTACTGTATATGCTATTAAGTTGAGAGAACCTTGAGAAAGAGAGTTGTTTAGAAACCACGACCTTTTCTTGAAATTCATAAAAATAGATATAAATTAAAGTTGGCGCTAACTATCTTATCAACTAATAAATCTAAGCATCTGCCTTTCGGAGACAAAACTTGGAAGGGTTAAGGAATAAGACGTGAGAAATACAGGATTAGCATACTTACTTTGGTTTACTTGTCTATTTGGCTTGTGTGGTATTCATAGGCTATACAGCGGCAAATATGCTACTGGTGTAATCTGGCTGTTTACGGCGGGTTTATTTGGGATTGGTCAACTTGTAGACTTAGCTCTGATCCCAGGAATGGTAGAAGAAAAGAATCTGAAATATAGTTTACTGTACGGTAATAATCAAACAAGTCAGGTCAGCCAGCCAGTTGTTGTTAATGCGGCAGACTTCCTTGCTTTGCCCAGAACTGGAAACGACCAGTCCGATATTCACGCCATTCTCCAGTTGGCTAAGACACAAGGGTATGTGTCTTTATCTGATTGCGTGATTGCTACAGAGAAGTCAGTCGCACAGGTTAAGGAAATTATTGACAGTCTGTGCCGTCAAGGCGTACTAGAAATAGGCAATCACGAAGATACAGGGGCTATTATCTACAGAGCCATTTAATCTGTCTTCTCTGTCTGCTAGCTAAGATTAGTAACGTCCCTTCAAATAGCTCAATAGTTTTACTAATTTTTTGGAAGCGGTATCAGAAAATACTGCTCAGATTTTTCTACAATAGAAGCAATTTCAATCTGCATCGTGGTTGTGGCAGTAGCTGTTCGGCCTACCGACACCGTCAAGCCTTGCTAGTTCCTCACACGCTTCAATCAATAAAGCCATTTGGACCCACAGCGACATCTGTGAAGTGATCACGATTTCCATCTGCACAATGGCGGCAGTGAGAACAATTTAAGTTGTCCTCTGTACATCTACGGGGCTTATTCTGCAACGAAGTAAACCACGCCAAAATTTTCCGCGAAAGTTCTGTTGAATGCAGACAGGGGTAAGGATAACTTTGATTTGTGATTGGGTCAGCTACAGCTATTTCCTTATACTTTTCTATTACACAACCAGCAGTTATGAGTTTTGTCACATGTAGCAAGGGGCATCAAGTTTCACTAGGGGCACGGTTCTGCCCACACTGTAGTGAACCGTTGTCAAGAGTGGAATCTAAGATAGCAGCAAACGCTTCTAGAAGTGAACTTGAAGAGTTGCCTCCTGGGACTCGACTGCGCGATCGCTACGTGATTCAGCAACAACTCGGTCAAGGAGGGTTTGGCAAAACCTACCTGGCAGAGGATACAGGTCGCTTTCACGAAAAAATCGTCATTAAAGAATTTGTACCCACTGTTCAGGGTACTCAAGCTCTCGAAAAAGCTGAGGAGCTGTTTCAACGGGAAGCTATTACTCTTCACCAGCTCCAGCATCCCCAAATTCCTCGGTCTTGGGAAACGTTCCGCGAGGGAAAACGGCTCTTCTTAGTTGAAGATTTTATAGAAGGACAAACCTATCAGTCCTTGTTAGAGCAACGGCTACAGCAAGGGCAATACTTTAAGGAAGCAGAAATCTTACAACTGTTTCGTCAACTGCTTCCAGTCTTGAGCTATCTCCACCATCAGGGAGTTATTCATCGCGATATCTCTCCCGACAACATCATGCTCCGCGATAAAGATAAGCAGGTTGTCCTAATTGACATGGGTGGTGTTAAACAAGTAGCCCTAGATGTTGCCACGCAGATGGTAGGAGCAAAAAAGCCGACTGCTTCTAGTAGAGCCACCTGTTTAGGTAAAGTTGGATATGCACCCGATGAGCAACTGCGGCTTGGTATCGTAGCACCCCATAGTGATTTGTACGCCTTGGCCGTTACAGCGCTCGTTCTAATGACTGGTAAGCAACCTCAGCAGTTGCTGGATCAGAATACGATGAATTGGATGTGGCATCGAGAACTATCTCTCAGCCTACTCTTGACGAAGCTTCTCAACCGAATGCTACATAGGCAACCATCTCAGCGTTTCAAATC
>CAXUIV010000660.1:0-2653 GCA_964250875.1 uncultured bacterium | reverse complement strand
TAGCAAATGCCGAAGCGCCTCTAGAGCTAATAATTCTAGGGGCGCTTCGCCTTTAATCGGTTCATCTATAGTTATTGTCCGTATATGTCTGTAGTTTAGTGGTTCAAGTTAGAGTCTAGGCAAAAACACTGTGAACAATTCAGCCAATTGAATGAAGTGGGAGTAAAGATGACTGTGGTAGGTGCGGAGAACTGGCGATCGCAGCGGACGCTACAGAGAAGGATACGAAGGTTATGGGGAAATGCTTCAACGAGTCGGACAAGTAGCTCACCAAAGCTGCTTAGTGTTCACGAGTCGGGAGAAACCAAGAGAGATTACGCTGCTCGAAGGCAAAAAAGTTCGCTTTTTGCAACTACAGGGGCTAAAAAAGTCAGAGGGACAGGAAATTTTAGAGAAATCGGTGCTTTCTCTGCCTCAGATGCTGAATGGACGGCAGTTATTAAACATTAGCCCCGACGGCCACACCTTGGCAAGTGGAAGTAAGGATGCTGTGGTGAAGTTGTGGGATCTGAACACCGGCAGTGTGCAAACATTACGGGGGCATAGTGGTGCAGTCAGATCTGTTGTCTTCTTGGCGGATAGCAACACTTTAAGCAGTGGCAGCTGGGACAATACTTTGCGAATTTGGGATGTGGACACAGGGCAGTGCTTGAGAACATTGCAAAGACACAGCAGTCAAGTGTGGTCAATTACTTCTGCCCCTAACGGTCGCCTGCTCAGCAATGGAGTTTTGTCAATCGCTCTGCTTCAGGGCAACAAGTTAGCCAGTAGTGGCCATGACCCGCGAGTGCGGTTGTGGAATCTTGAGACTGGGCAGTACCTGGAAGCCCTACAGGGGCATGCGCAACGTGTCGTGTCATTGGTTTGTAGAGACAACCTGCTTGCCAGTGGGAGTTATGATGGCAGGGTGAAAATCTGGAATATTCGAGGTAAGCAATGCTCGACCACAATATCCGGACATATGGATAAGGTACACTCGGTCGCTTTTGCACCTGATGGCTGGACGCTAGCTAGTGCTAGTTCCGATCACACACTGAAGCTGTGGTCAGTTGCAAACGGGCAATGTCTCAAAAATCTGGCGGGACATACCAGCTATGTCTATTCAGTTGCTTTCAGTCCGGATGGCAAGCTCCTTGCCAGTGCCAGTGAAGACATGACTGTGAAGCTGTGGCAGGTTGATACAGGGCAGTGCGATCGCACATTGTTGGGACACACCGCTCTACTGTATGGCGTGTCCTTTAGTCTTGAAGGGAATATGGTGGCGAGTGCCAGTTACGATCGGACAGTCAGGATATGGAATTTGAGTGGTGAATGTTTGAAGCTTTTAGAAGGACTTACCGATTGGGTGTGGTCAGCCGTTTTCAGTCCGGAGGGGAGACTGGTTGCTAGTAGCAGCAGTGACCAGACTGTAAAACTCTGGGATGTTGTCAGTGGCCAGTGCCTGAACACGCTGACAGGGCATACGAATCGGGTAAGAACTCTCACCTTTACCTCCGATGGCAATACGGTTATCAGCGGCAGCGAGGATGAAACAATTCGACTGTGGGATGTTCAAACGGGAGAATGTCTCAAGATACTGCAAAGCCCTGGACCGTATGCCGGACTGAATATCACAGGAACTACAGGGCTAACTGAGGCGCAGAGAGCAAATCTTTTGGCTTTGGGGGTAATTGAGTAAGTAATGTGATGCCTAAACTGATCAGAGTGAAACCTCAAGATAGGATACACGATGACAAAACACTAAATCGTCAGTTATTTTTAATAGTATAGCGTTCCCGCTATGCCATTTGCGAAGCTTTCATCCAGAGGCAATTGCGGACGACACATAGACAGAGAGGTGAAAAAAATATGCTCTTAAGATTCCGGCGACTGCTAAATCGCTTTTTTAGCAATTCAAGAACAATCAACAATGAACCACTTAATAAAGTGAGTTTGATTGTCATTATCTTGATTGATATCTTTATTTTAGTTAACGTCTTCACCGGATTAAATGATATCAGTCGGTGGCACATCAGCCCCTCGCAATCTTACCCCTGCTATTCCGAGTGGAAAAACTATCGTACTCAAACAAAAGACCAAGACTATGAGCTGCTTAAACTTTCATTGCCAGAGGAGATAAATCAGCCCAGTTCCCAACAAACCTATCAGCAAGTTGAAGAAGGACATTTAGGTAAAGTCTCTGAAACCTGCTTAAACTATGCTAGCTACAAAGACAAAATCAACAATCCTCTAAATCGACAGACTCTCAAAATTATTGCTCAAAAACAAGATAAAGTCGGTACGCTTGAGCAGACCAACAACAAAATTCGCACCCAATACGACTCAACACTCTTAGAGAAAATTGCCAGCCAGCCTCGCAATCGATCTATCAATTCAGTCGGCGCTGAGAAAGCCAAACAACAGATAGAGCAAAATGACCGCGCAATCCTCACGCTTGACAAAGAAGTATCTAACCTTAAAAAAGAGCTAGCTACAAAGCCAGAAAGCTCTAGTTTTATCGCCTTTCTTAAGGATAATGGAAGATTTAAAGAAGTTGAGAAAGGTTATCAACAAGCGTCGTTTTGGTATCCCAGTATTCAATTCACTCTCCAAGCTCTTTTTCTCCTACCGCTCATTCTTGCTGCCTTGGCAGTTCACAAATTTGCTCAACGAA
>CAXUIV010000659.1:0-2655 GCA_964250875.1 uncultured bacterium | reverse complement strand
TACAAACGCTACTATGCTGAGTTTGCTGGGCCAGGGGCAGCAGTGGGCGGGATATATGACCAGGATTGTGAGTGGGCGCTGCCGGTGGGAAATCTTTCTTTACTGTCTCCAGAAAATCACGACCAACGACAGAAAGCTTATCTAATTCGACCGCAGTGGATTCGGTTAACAAAAGGAATCACCGACAACAAAGTGCCGCAGCAGCGGGCCCAGAGGATTCTTGAGCAATTTGAATACTACTTTGACGCTGATACAGTTGCTCAACTGCCAGACGAAGCATTTGCGCTTTTAGTCGGCGTGTTACCGCATACGGTGAGGGTGTTACGTCGAGCCGCCGGTAGTTTGAATGAGTAGGGGCGCACAGCTAGCTGTGCGCCTATGATTTTGTTCCTTCACCCTTCAGTCATTCACCGACAGCACAAGCTGAGGAGTTGGGATGTGATGGTCTGCTCTCATGGGGACGACTGCTGTGCCAACGCTAAAAAACTCAATAACGTGAGAGTTCCAGGAGTAATTGCCCTCGTGGATCTGTACACCAACAATCCCCTCTGCCTTCAGTTGGGCAGCTTCAGCCTGCATCCGCTCCATTGCCAACTCGCGGGCATCATAGAGAGCTTGAGTGAAGTTGGTCATCTCCACGTTTTGGCCAATGTTTTTAAACCACTGACCTACACCTTGACGGGCAACGTGGTAGACGCAGTTGCCCATGACCAGCCCTACAGGTCGGTAGCCAGCCCGCAGCAGCGTCCAAAAGTCTTGCCCGGATAGATCGCTAGTAAAAGGCTTGTTATCCACTGTCCTAAAGGAAATGTCGTGGTTACGGGCAATAACAGCTGTGCCGATCGCTACAAACTCAGCCAGATTTGGTTCCCATTCCATGTGCTTCGCTGTAAGTCGCACAGCTACAATTCCATCAGCACCCAAGGCATCAGCTTCCTCTTCCATGCGAGTCATAGCTAGTTCTCTGGCGTGGTACATTGCTTGGGATAGCACCGTCATCTCCTGGTTTTGGTTCCAGTTCGCTTGCTGAAAGCCAATGTGATAGATGGAGCAGCCAACGACCATGCCCACAGGCTCAAAGCCGATTTCCTTGACCAGTAAAAACTCATTAACGGACAGATCACTGGTGAACAAACGCCGCTGACTGCCACTGCCGCGCATGGCTTTCAAACGTTCTTGGGCATGGATGGGTAGGTCAGAAGGTAGGGGTTGATTGTTCATTTTTAGATTTTGCTTGCGCCAAAGCGCAAAGACGCAAAGGTGATTTGAATCGGCGTTTACATGTCTATTTTGAGCTGCTCTGACTTACCGCTTGCTAAATTGTAAAGTAGTAGAGGTGATGCCTGCTGGCTCGGTTGGTCGTTGTGGACTATAGCAGTGCCGACAGCCACAAAATGGGTTAGGAGGTCACGGTATTTAACATCGTTAATCTCGTATTCGATCTCTTCTACATCTGTATCAATGTCCATGCCGATTGCGCCCTCGGCCTTGTGGCGTCGGATATCCTCAGTTATACGGTTCATTGCCAAGTGTCGAGCCGCTTGAAAGCCCTGTGTATACTGAGTTAGTTCCTGGTTAGACCAACCGCCGCCCCACCAAGAGTTGTTCATAACTGCTCGGGTTTGGCGATCGCTATGCACATAGTAGGAACAAATTCCAAACACTAATCCCTTGGGCCAGTAACCAGCTTGATGCAGTTGCCAAAAATCTTGACCGCTGAGGCTACTGGTAAATGGTTCTCTGTCAGGGACCTGATTTGGCACCCGAATAGCAGTGCCAACTGCGGTGAATTCCATTGTTCTAGAACTCCAGTCGTAACCACGCATTTGCAGCCGCACACCAATTACACCAGTAGCTCCCAATAAAGCAGCTTCTTGACGCAGGCGACTAACAGCTACTTCCCGCGCTGCCAGTTGAGCCTGACTGAGAGCAGAGAGTTCTCCTGTGAAAGTTTGGTAGCTGCCAAAATAGCCCCAAAAGCTAACTTTATAGAACGCAGTCCCCATCACCAAGCCGATTGGTTCATAGCCTGCTTGGCGAGCTAGCAAGTATTCATTGCAGGTTAGATCGCTCGTGAAGAAGCGTGAAGCGGAACCATCCTGGAGAGAATGACCCGCTTTCTGGGCCTCCAAACGGTGCTTTGCCTCCAACGGAATACCGCCCGTCTCCAAAGCTCTAAGGCTTGCCGCCTGCATTTCTCGTCGCTGCTTTTCCTCTGCGGATTCTTGACGCCAAAACGGCATAGGTTCTCCTAACCGATGACAAATTTGTTTAGAGCATTACGGGTTTGGGCATTGCTCTGGGCTAACTGCGCCAGTTGTTGAGCCACTTCATCAGTCCACTGCTCGATAGGAATCTCTGTCGTCTTGAGTACCACACCTCGCACCAGCTTCATGACCTTAGCCCTAAATGAGCCGTGGCTTTCACGGGTGATTTGGTATTGGTAATCGTCAAAGCGAACAGTGATTTCCTGAACGGGATGTTCTTTAGCGAGGAACCAGCCGCCGCGAGTCACGGTTGTGTTTTGGGGTAGGGATTGCTCTAACTTTTTAGCCAGGAACTCTAGCAGATCGCCTGATTCCTGATGATCCATGCGCAAGGCGGCAGCCAGTACGTCAACCGCTAGGGCTTGTTCCAGATTGTCATCCATTGAGT
>CAXUIV010000658.1:0-2657 GCA_964250875.1 uncultured bacterium | reverse complement strand
TGATATTTATAATTAGCAACTACTCGTTGGAAAATAGAGATGAATACAGGTGGCATTTGTTTGAATATCGGTTGCTGGGTAGATGCACCTAAAGAATGGGAGAATGTAGACGCATCGCCCTACGTAAAAATATCTAAAATTCCCATTTTTGGTCCTCTGATAATATCGGCTGTTAGCGCACCTAAGCTACCCAGCTCTGTTAAGTACGGCGATTTACTGAAAGGTTTAAATATCAAGCCAGAAAGCTGTGAACTCGTTTTTGCGTCTCACGTACTTGAACACCTGAGTTTGTTTGACTTTCATATTGCCCTAGATAATATCTATTCATATCTACAACCTGGAGGAATCTTTCGCGCTATTGTCCCAGATTTAGAGCAATACATAGCTAAATACAAAGAACACCGTTCAGAGCATGCACTAGCTACCAAAGCTGCCCATAAGTTTATGCAAGATTCCGGAATCGGACAAACAGAAAGTAGAAAAGATTTACAGCAACGGCTGCGGGAGATTTTTTCTAACTCAAGACATCAATGGATGTGGGACGAACCCTCGCTTTCAGATGCTTTAGTGCAACATGGTTTTAAAAATATACAACGGTGTAATTACGGAGATTGGTCAGATCCGCGATTTGGATTAGTTGAAAATAAAGGCAGACATTGGGATGCTATCTGTCTGGAGGCGACCAAGTAAGTGCGGAGTGCGGAGTTGAAGAGCTTAGAGTTCAATATCGTTCAATCAAGGTGAGCGGTGAGAGGTTTCAGTGTGTAGAGACGTTGCATGCAACGTCTCTACAAAGGCTATGAAGCAAACTATCTTATTTAGACTGTGTTGGCTTAGAGCTGAGAAGTCTAGAGTACAGTGTACAAAGATAACTCCGAACTCCGCACCCCGAACTCCCTCTTCTACCATGCCAAAGTCAAAGCGGAAATCAAAAAAGCCTGGTGACTCAACCCTTAGTTTAAAGGAGCAGCTGGCGCAGAAGAAAAAGGCTGCTCGCGATCGCAAAGAATTCATCGGCTTCCTTAGCTTAGCTGTAATGATTTCTGGCCTCGTTGGCCTATTGATCGGTGTAGTAGCTGGCAATATTAAGGTGGCAGTGGGCGCTGTAGCCGGAATGCTTGTCATGTCCCTCTCCTACAAATACCCTCGACAGGGCCTCTGGGCCTTTCTCATATACCTACCCTTTGCTGGCACTGTTATTTATGCTCTTGGTAACACCGCTGTACTCCAGCTAGCCAAAGACGCTTTCTACTTTCCAGCGCTCATAGGAATGATTCAGTACTGTCGGCGGTGGAGTTTGCCGGTACTCATTCCCAAACCCCTGATGCCACCACTGGGAATTCTACTAGGGTTTTGTCTGCTGACCCTCATTTTTGTTAACGGTTCTCAGGCGATAGAAGCTGGTCAATCAGTTGCATTTACCGATGATGCAACTCCAGAACACCCCTTCCTACTGGGAATTTTAGGTTTGAAGATCTTCATGGGCTATATTCTCCTGATTTTTTGCGCCTATTATTTGCTGCGCAACAAACAGGATCTGCTTTTCCTCTCACGCCTGTTCGTTGTTCTCGCACTCGTCTGCTGTGGCTTAGGTCTGATCCAGTATTTGTTGCTAGTGACAGGAAGGTGCGCGGGGACAAGGGATGCCTTAGGTGCTGACATATACAGGACGACCCTTGATGCCAGATGTTTTGTTGGCGGTGCCCTGCTCTATAGTCCTGAATATGGTCAGATCCGCTTGCCCGGAACTTTCGTAGCGCCTTGGCAGTGGGCCTGGTTCTTGATCTCCAACGCCTTTTTTACCTTTGCCGTTGCCTTCAGTGACCCCTCGGCGCGCTGGCGGACAACTGGGCTGGTTTCAATGGCAGCCGTTACAGTAGCGGCAGTGATCTCCGGTCAGCGAATTGCTCTAGCGATCGTGCCAGTTGCCTTCGGGATTCTGTTGGTTTTGACGGGTCAAGTCGTCAACCTCAAACGGTTTGTACCTGTTCTTGTTGGACTGGGGTTTTTATTGGGAATTGCCGCAGTAGCTTATCCGGCGGTCGTTCAGGAGCGGCTAAGCAGCTTTACTGATCGCTGGAATGCCGCACCACCTCAAGAATTTATTGTCAATCAATTTCTGTTCACCTTGAAGTCGCAGCACGGTATTTTAGGGAATGGCTTGGGCAGGGCTACAGGTTCAGCCCGCTATCTTGGTAAAAGTGTCCTGATCGAAACGTACTATCCAAAAGTACTCCACGAAGTTGGTTTTCCAGGCATGCTGGCGTTCCTGGCAGTGGTCTCAACCCTGACGTTCCTAACATTCAAGGCTTACCGTTCAGTCCGGGATCGGAACTTGCGTAGCTATGGTGCTTGTCTTTGGGTATTTGTTTTGTTCATCAGCTACAACACCTATTACTACCCCTTAGATGTTGATCCAGTAGCTGTTTATTACTGGTTTGCTGCTGGAGTCATTTTTAAATTGCCAGAAATAGACAAGCAGGAAAGACTTAAAGAAGTCGCACAGCCGCAGAAGAGGAGGCGGAAGCGGGAAGTGGTTGGGGTTGGTTAGGGGAGTTCGGAGTGCGGAGTTCGGAGTTGGGGAAGGTAAATAATCGGCTTGAAAGTGTCAATACTAGTAAATGAAATCTACCGGAGCTATTAGCTGTGACCTGGCC
>CAXUIV010000657.1:0-2674 GCA_964250875.1 uncultured bacterium | reverse complement strand
TCCTTTGGCAAGTCGCAGGAGCTGAGGCACTACCTTACCCTGACGAAACCTTTTCAGGTGTCTTGTGTACCCTTGCTATTCATCATTTTAATCATCTTAACCCCGTCTTCCGTGAGGTTCACCGTGTTTTGTCGGCGGGTCGTTTTGTGCTGTTCACGGCAACGCCAGAGCAGATGAATAAGTATTGGCTAGTCGAATACTTTCCAGAAGCCATTCGTAAATCTGCCGAACAGATGCCAAATTTAGAAATAGTCAAACATGCTCTCGATAAATCAGGTTTTGATGTTGTAGAAACGGAACCTTACTCAATTCAAGCAACCTTACAAGACCTGTTTCTCTACAGTGGGAAGCATCGGCCTGAGATTTATTTAGATGCGGCTGTGCGCTCTGGAAGTTCCACTTTTGCTCTGCTGGCATCTGCAACTGAAGTTGAAGCAGGATGCCAGAGACTAGCAGCAGATATTCGCACAGGCGCGATCGCTGAAGTCATGAAAAAGTATCAGCACGCTCGTGGTGATTACTTATTTGTCATTGCCAGCAAAAATAGCAGAGCTAACTTAGAAACTAGCATACTGTAGCTTATTCTGCATATTGCTTGTCCGCATCAGCCGTGGTGGCTCGCTCCGATTGAGGGAAATTGCCCTGACCCTGACGAGTGCCTCATGAGGTGCAGGCGCGGGGCACGCTACCTCACGCAGAATCAACCGCCCTGTCACGGCGGGATCGACAACGACAGCCTGTATGCTCATATAAAATACCCTCGTTGACTGAATTAAATTGCTTTTATTCCTACTCTACAGATTTGGCGATCCTACCGTTTCACGATGTTGCTGTTATACGTTGCTTCTGACTCGCTGGGGGGCGATCGCGTTACAGTCGGCATACAGCAACGACTTGCCAACGGCACGAATGGCAAGCGCCACCTGTTCTGCTGACTCAGTTGCCGCTGCGGGAACCAACACTGATAGCACCACATCCGCTTCGGTAACTAGGCTCTTGAGGGAACCAACATCCTCAATCTTAGCTTCATTCGCTAGTCTCCGAGTGCGATCGCTCCGATCTCCCAGGGCAGCAACGACTCGCAATCCGTGCTGAATCAGCACAGCGGCGATCACCTGCCCCATATCTCCCGGACTGAGAATTCCAACAGTTTGAATCGGCATGAAAGAGTCCTATTCATCTAGCATTCGTCCATGATTCTTAGCTTCTCACCATAATGTTTGCTTTGCCCGATTGTTCCAAGATCGGTCGTACTCCTCGCCGCCCACGCGGTTCTCGCTTAGTGCGGCTAGAATCTGTCCAGGGCTGGGCAGGCTCTTTGGGTCTACACGTTTTTCTGGGTTCCACAAGTCAGATCGGACAATAGCGCGGGCGCACTGAAAATAGATTGACTCCACCGCGATCGCCACAACCGAGCGTGGGGCTTTCCCGTCGATCATAAAGGAAGCCAGCAGATCGGGATCGGTCGTGAGATGGGCACGACCGTTGACTCGGAGGGTATTACCAACTCCAGGAATCATGAACAAAAGCGCCGCACGCGGGTCGCGAATGATGTTTCGCAACGAGTCCACACGATTGTTGCCGCGTCGGTCTGGCAGCATCAGCGTCTTGTCGTCGTGAACGCGGACAAAGCCAGGTACATCGCCACGCGGCGAGCAATCTAACCCCTCAGGTCCGCTTGTCGCCAGCACGGCGAAGGGTGAAGCGTCGATCAAGGCGCGATAATGCGGCGTGACGCGATCCACTTCTTTGGCGGTGGCAGTTTCTAAAGGCAGACCGTAAACGGCTTCTAGCTCTTCGAGCGTGGTGAGGATCGACATAGTCATGTGTCCTGATATGAGATAAATTCTAGAAGCGAGCCGTCTGGATCGCGGAAATAAACGCTGGTACCAACTCCTTTTGTACCAAAACGCTGAACTGGTCCGAGTTCAACCTCTACACCATGCTGTGCCAAATGCTCTTTGGCTTCACTGATTGGACCAGACCATTCAAAGCAAAGGTCGCTGCCACCGGGCTGTACGGGCAGTCTGGCAACTGGAGTCGCATTCACTCCTGGGCCATGAATGTTGAGTTGCTGTTGTCCGAAGCGGTATGACCAGCCGGTTCCAACTGGTATCAGCTCCGCGCCTAGTACGTTTTGATAGAAGCTATTTGCTTTTTCCCAGTTGGATATGTGGATAACACAATGGTCTAGCTTAATCTTCATCGTAGGTCCCTCCTCTACATGAGGAGCGTGAAGTGGCGTTTTGCTTAGCCTACTACCCTACCACTCTTTGTTCGAGCGAGGAAAGAATCATTACGTAGCTCTTGACTTTTTTCCTGATGAAGATTTAACGTGGCTTTTAAGTCAATTACGGTGACTTGTCTGGAACCACGACCCTACGAGCGCCATGAGTTTAAAGGCACCTATAACTGGATGGTCGAGCGCAACTTGATTGAACCTAGTGTTCACGATTTGTCATGCGTTCAAGATTCCCTAGCAAAACGCGCTTGTATAGCTCTAATATATCCAAATACTGAATCCGCTCACTCACACCAGCGCAAGCACTGACGACACTAACAATTCCCGCTGGAACGACATCTAGGCTGCTTGAAATGTATTTCTGAACAATCTCCAAGCGCTGTTGCAATCTGGAATCTGTTTGGTAGAGGTCATGCCATTCAACCCAGTCTT
>CAXUIV010000656.1:0-2677 GCA_964250875.1 uncultured bacterium | reverse complement strand
GTAAGAATTCCACGCTTCTACTATCGACTAACGAGTAACTCTTAGCTAAACTGACAAATCGCGGATAAAGTGTCGTACTCCAAAACCCTAAAAATGGTTTTAAGCGTCGGATTGTTTGATAACTTGAAGCAACAAGAAGCTGTTTGGCTATGTCACCACTGCTACTAAACATGACTTATTTATTCTATTCGAGCCTTTAGCTACTTGACAACCTGGTTTAACTGAAGTTTAAAGTCAATCTTTAAGCAATTCTTCATCTACATGAGTAGTTCTGAGCCGCTAGTTTACTGCCCAAATCCAGCCTGTCCTAACCCCCTCAATCACCTGGGGAGTTCTCTGTGTCATAGCTGCCAAGCTCCCTTGGTAGAAAGGTATTTATGGGCGATTGGCTCTGGTGCAGGCCAAGTTCAACTAGGAGAAAAGGTGGTAGATAGGTACCAGGTCATAGCACCTCAGGTTTGGCTTGATACCCGACCAGGACTACCGCAGTTCCAGGGAGAGTTGCCAGATGAGATGATTCCCTACCTACAGCTCTACCCCCGGCGGCTACACGTTCCGGAAGTGTTTGGGTCAGTAGTACTGAACCAGGCATCAGAAAAGATTTTCTTACTAGAGAATGTGCCAATTGACGCGAATGGCCATCTCTGTCCCTCCATCACCCATGCCTGGTCTCAGGCAAGTGCGGTACGCCAAGTCTACTGGCTCTGGCAGATTCTTCAACTCTGGACTCCCCTACTAGAACTGGGGGTAGCATCAAGCCTACTGATAGCAGAGAACCTCCGAGTCGAAGGATGGCGGGTGCGGCTGTTGGAACTTTTGGAGTTCGGAGTTCGGAGTTCGGAGTTGGAGCAGCCTAGCTTGCGGCAGTTGGGCGAGTGCTGGCAGGCTTTGATAGCATTTGCTCAGGCACCAGTGGCGCAGCCACTGCAAGAGATTGCGCAACAGATGGTAGAAGGTGATGTCGAGTTAACCGCGATCGCTCAACAGCTGAATCAACTATTACTGTCCCTTGCGGCTGAACTTCCCCTACAGTCTCAGGTATTTGGGGGAACTGATACTGGCCCTCAGCGATCGCAAAACGAAGACACTTGCTACCCCACGGCCCAGGACTCATCGTCTGAGCCGGTTATTGACCACTTGACAATTGTTTGTGACGGAATTGGTGGTCATGAAGGTGGCGAAGTGGCAAGTCAATTAGCTGTACAGTCACTCAAACTTCAAGTTCGCGCCCTATTAGCAGAGGTGGCAGAACAAACTGAAACCGTCCCACCAGACCTATTGATGCAGCAACTAGAGGCCAGCCTCCGAGTCGTGAACAACTTGATTGCTGCCCGCAATGACGCTCAAGGACGTTCTAACAAGCAACGAATGGGGACAACCCTGGTCATGGCTGTCCAGGTACCGCAATTGCAAACACAGGTTGAAGGAGTGTCAAAGAGTGCCCATGAACTTTACCTGGCTCATATCGGAGATAGTCGTGCTTACTGGATAACTCGCCACCGCTGCCTGCTGCTGACTGTAGATGACAATGTTGCAGCTCGAGAAGTGCGTAACGGTCGCAGTCTTTATCGAGAGGCAATGCAGCGACCTGATGCTGGTGGTCTTACGCAAGCACTGGGTACACGAGATGCGGAATTTCTCCATCCCACGATTCAGCGATTCATTGTAGAAGAAGATGGTTTACTGCTGCTGTGTTCTGATGGTCTCAGCGACAATGGCTGGGTGGAGCAATCCTGGAGGGACTACGCCGTACCAGTGCTTGAAGGTAAGCTGACTCTAGCAGATGCTGTTCGAGCGTGGATTGATCTGGCAAATCTCAAAAACGGTCACGATAATACATCTGTAGTTATTACACACTACTGCACTTCAACCCCATATCCTCTAGCAGTCGTCCCCACAGGGGTCGTAAACTCGTTGGAGTCAGAGTTTTCGGAAGCGTCTAAAGCGCTGATGGCGACTGAAACAGCGCCTGTAGCAGAGTCGTCTACTAGCAATCGGCGGTGGGTCAAAGGTTCGCTGCTGGTACTAGGGTTGCTAGGGTTGCTGTTGGGGGGTACTGCTGTAGGAGTGTTGACTCTAAGGCAACTTTATCCTAACAGATACCTTCACTTGTGCCAGAAACTACCACAATCCCTGGAGCCACTTTGCCTTCCACGGCGCTAATACTATTTTGGATTTTGGATTTTGGAGCCAGTGCCGTGCGGTGAGACAGCCCTGAAGGAGGGTTTCCCTCCGTAGGGGACTGCGAACCCGAAGGGGGGTTCCCCCCGTTGAGGCAACTGGCGTGATTTTGGATTAACACAATCCAGTCCAGAGGACGCTTTCGCGTAATGTTCAGGGACAACTCAGCGGACCGCCCGTAAACAAGTAGGAATCTCAATCTCCACTCTTCGACCCCCTATCCCTGTTAAGTAACCTTATATGCAAAGATAGAAGATTATCTTGGTAAATTGGCTTGAGGGCTGGCAGTGGTGCAAGTTGGGGCAAAGGAAACACTAGGTTCAAATGTTATGAAAGTTGGCGATCGCGTCCGCGTTACGGAGTCTGTCATTTTTTATCATCATCCTGATCATCGCAATCAACCTTTTGATGTTAAGGGGATGGAAGGGGAAGTTGTGGCGGTTATTCATGAATGGCAAGGCAGACCCGTGAGCGCCAACATGCCGGTCCAAGTTCA
>CAXUIV010000655.1:0-2685 GCA_964250875.1 uncultured bacterium | reverse complement strand
CCTCAGCATCCGGGTTGATTGAAGGAGGAGGGCAGGGGGCAGGGGGCATAGGGCATGACGTATGAGTTTTGAGTTCTGAGTTTTGAGTTGAAGAATGGCGCAGTAGGTAACTCGCTCCATGTCCCCATGCCCCATGTCCCCTGCCCTATGCCCTTATAGATAACCATGCTCCGCTAAAAACATGGGCGTCAGCTCATGGCTAGCACCGTCTGCTACTGAGTGACGTTTTGGACCAAAGTTGAGCAAGTTCTCTACGTATTTACCGATGATGTCGCCTTCTAGATTCACCCGATCTCCTGGTTGAAGATAGCGGAGATTCGTCTGCGCATAACTGTGGGGAATGACCGCTACCTTAAACCAGCCCAGCGCTGGATCGTGATCAGCTACAGTCAGGCTAACACCGTTGACGGCAATGCTGCCTTTGGGAACGATGTAACGAGTGATTTCTTGGGAAGCAGTAAAACTCATTTCCCAAGAAGTAGCCGTCTGCTCTTGCTCCTCCAAGCGACCGATACCGTCTACGTGACCCATGACGAAATGGCCGCCCAGTTTGCTACCAACCCGCAGTGATGTTTCTAAATTGACCCAGCTATGCTCTAGCTGTCCCTGCCCTAGAGTCGTGCGGCGAAGAGTTTCTGGCGAAGCAGCAGCCATGAATCCTTGAGGCAAGACTTCTACTACAGTCAGGCAAACACCATCAACGGCTACACTGTCACCAATAGCTAAATCCCGCAAAATAGAGTCACCACCTGGGCAAGTGATCTGACAGGTGTAGTCCCCTAGCAGGTGAACTGTTCCTATTGCCTGAACTAATCCTGTAAACACGGCGTTTTCACGAGGTTGGGTGTGAACTACAGCAATCCTAAATCATTTACGAACAACCTGTAGAGGCGTTACATGTGGTGTCTCTATACAGATGAAACCGTCAAACGAATCTTGCTGGATTACTAGAGCGATCCCCGGCTTGGCTAAATTCAAAGGAGTCCTTTTAAGCATCCGCATTAATATCAGGGCATACTTGGGATAGGGACCTTGTTGTTCATACTTAAGGGTTGTTTGAGGGGTTGTCTGACCCTGGCTTTCATAGCCAGATTGGAGTTCAATGGACTAATTACATAAACTAATCTGTATGTTTACCATTATCCATCCTCCATTCAGTACTAGTGAATCGCTTCTCTCTCATTCCCCTTTGCCTGAAGGATTTTAGAGGCTACGCCAATGATTGAAATGAAAGTCGCTTGTATCGCCATAGATGCCGTAAACCGCAGCCCGATTGTACTTCTGAAGGACGCTACGGATCGACGCGCGTTGCCGATTTATATAAATCAGGACCAGGCAAAGGCGATAATTGGTGCTTTAGAAAACCAGACGCCTCCTCGGCCCCTGACCCACGACTTGATGGTCAACTTCCTACAAGCCTGGGACATGACCCTAGAGCGGGTACTCATTCACTCGATCCAGGATGGTACCTTCTACGCAATTCTAAGTATCCGCCAAGGTGAAGTCAAGAAAGAGATTGACGCTCGCCCCAGCGATGCGATCGCCATTGCCTTGCGCACCAACAGCCCGATCTGGGTGATGGAGGAAGTCGTTGCTGACGCTTCTATTCCGGTTGATCGCGATGCTGATGAGGCAGAACAGCGAGCCTTTCGTGACTTTCTCTCTAACCTCCGACCGGAAGATTTTACCCAGCGAGGAGATCTCAGTACTGGCGAAGCCTAAAAATGCACTACCGGCGGTTTGGAAAAACGAACCTACACCTCTCTGCATTTTCCTTAGGGACCATGCGCTGTCTAGCTTCTGAGGAGAATGTCCGTCAGACAGTGCAGCAGGCAATTGCTTTGGGGATCAATCACCTAGAAACTGCTAGAAGCTACGGTAAGAGCGAACAGTATCTCGGTGCGGCGCTAACATCTGGGCTTTCCCTGACACGTTCCCAACTCCATATCACTACTAAGATCCCGCCAACAGCGGACGCCGACACCATGCGGCAGCTCATTGATCAGTCCTTAAGGCAGTTAAAGTTGGACTACCTGGATTGTCTAGCAATTCATGGCCTAAATACTTGGGAGCATCTAGCCTGGGTTCAGGCTGCTGACGGCTGTATGGGGGCAGTGCAGGAAGCTCTTGCTGATGGTAGCGTGCGGCACGTCGGCTTCTCCAGTCACGGGTCGTTAGAGGTCATTCTGGCAGCCATTAATACTGACCTGTTTGAATTTGTCAACCTGCACTATTACTTCTTCTTTCAGCGCCATGGGGCGGCAATTCAGCTAGCCAGCGAAAAAGATATGGGTGTCTTCATTATTTCACCAGCAGATAAGGGAGGACAACTGTACACACCACCATCAACTCTAAGCGAGTTGTGCCACCCATTCTCCCCATTGGAGTTGAACTATCGGTTTTTACTAGGCGACCCTCGTGTCACCACCTTGAGCGTAGGACCGGCAAACCCAGAAGAGTTGATGGCACCCTTGATTGTTGCTGACAGCGACGGTCCTCTGACTCCGCTGGAGTCTGAAAGTTTGCAGCACTTAGAAGCTCATGCCGCCGCTGCTTTGGGAGTAAACCAGTGTAGTCAGTGCTACGCTTGTCTACCCTGCCCAGAGAATATCCAGATTCCAGAAGTTTTACGACTGCGCAATCTTGCCGTTGCTTACGAT
Organism: uncultured bacterium; assembly: GCA_964250875.1. Taxonomy (GTDB): domain Bacteria; phylum Cyanobacteriota; class Cyanobacteriia; order Cyanobacteriales; family Chroococcidiopsidaceae; genus CAXUIV01. The sequence continues at coordinate 25 of CAXUIV010000655.1, read as the reverse complement.
ATGACTGATTATGGTAAGTATCGCT
>CAXUIV010000654.1:0-2700 GCA_964250875.1 uncultured bacterium | reverse complement strand
AGCGCCAGCTTTAATTTCTTCTGTAGTTCTTGCGTTCTAAACTGCTCAAACTTAAGTTTCTTCTGTAGCTTATCCCACTCCAGTTTCCCGTACACCCCCAAAGCGATTAGCATGAGCAGTAGTCCTACCGAGGTAGCAGCCCAGAGTGGCAATGGCTGCGACTGGTCGGAAGGTACAGATGTAGCCGTCATTAAAGTCTTAGGCACTTGAATTGTATTCCGTGGAGCTTCAGGTACTTGGGAAGCAACGATAAACATTGGAGTTGACATAGGAAGTTACAGAACGACTTAAGTGCTTATGTTTAGAGTGCCCAAAAACGGGTGTATCTAAATATAGGGAGATGGGAAAATGAGAGAATCTGTTGTTATACCTACGTTCTAAACAGGTTTCAAACAATTCTCAAACAATTTTATGTACTCATTACCGCTATCTCAAGTAAAAAATACAGATTGCTTCAAACATATTCGCCTCGTTGCGACAGATATGGATGGCACATTGACCCAAGGGGGGAAGTTTACCTCAGCATTGCTACAGGCTTTGGAGGATTTAGCAGTAGCAGACATTAAAGTGCTGATAGTCACTGGTCGTTCAGCAGGGTGGGTGAGTGGTTTGAGTACGTTGATGCCGGTTGCAGGTGCGATCGCCGAAGATGGCGGTTTATTCTATCCGTCTGGGTGTGCTTCTCCAGTGGCATTAACATCCATTCCCAATCTAGATGCCCATCGCCAGCAACTGACTCTTGCTTTTCAACAACTACAGACCCAGTTCCCTCAAATCCGGGAATCTGCCGATAATCGCTTTCGGATCACGGACTGGACATTTGATGTTGAAGGACTAAACCCGGATCAGCTGCAAAGCCTAAGTCGCCTTTGTCAATCTCTAGGTTGGGGATTTACCTACAGCAATGTCCAGTGCCACATCAAGCCCTCAGAGCAAGACAAGGCAGTTGGGTTATTACAACTGTTGCGCAATGACTTCCCTCAGTACAAGTTAGAACAAGTTTTGACGGTGGGCGATAGCCCTAATGATGAGAGCCTATTTGACAAGCGCTTTCCCTCTTCCGTGGGCGTTGCCAATGTAGTAAACTACGCCAACCAGCTAACCCAGCACCCAGCATACATCACTACGTCTGCTGAAGGGGAGGGCTTTTGCGAGTTGGCACAATACCTCTTAGAGAGTTTGAGGTAGGGAGGGGGAGATGGGGAATTCCTCACACTCGGGCTTCACCCTGTACCACTCGAACTCGAATCGATTGGCTTATGCACTATTGGCACCACCAGTACCTTATCAACTCGGTTGCCATCCATGTCCATCACTTCAAAACGCATTCCCTCCCACTCAAAATGCTCTGCGACAGAGGGAATCCGGCCCAAATGGGTAATAACAAGGCCGCCTAAGGTCTGATAGCTGCCACGGTGTTCTTGTGGACCCTCCTTAAGTTCAAAGAGTTCAAGAAACTCATCCATTGATAACATGCCGTCCAGCAGCCAGGAACCATCCTCGCGTTGCCTGATTTGCGGTTCTTCCAACTCACCATCTGAAGGAACATCCCCAACAATTTCCACTAAAATATCGTTCAGCGTGACTAGTCCCTGAGTGACACCGTATTCATCCACCACTAATGCAATATGAGTGCCAGTTTGCTTGAACAACTCCAGTATCTTCAACCCACGAGTGCTTTCTGGCACAAATACAGGTGTTCGTAAAGATACTGTCAGGTCAAGCGGCTGTCCCGATAGACTGCGGTTCAACAAGTCAGTGACATGCATCACACCAAGAACGTTGTCAAGCCCACCTTGGCAGACTGGAAACCGAGAATGGGAGCTATCAAGCATCTTTTGACGGGTTTCTCCCGCCGTGTCTTCTAAATCGAGCCACACAATGTCCGGTCGGGGCGTCATTAGGGCACTGACGGGTCGGTCTCCCAAACGAAACACCCGCTCCACCATATCTTGTTCCACTTCTTCAAATGTCCCCGCCTCAGTACCTTGCTCAATCAAGACTTTTATTTCTTCCTCTGTCACTTGTGGTTCTGTTGAAGGCTTAATGCCTAACACCCGCACCACTAATTCCGTAGAAGCGCTTAACAGATAAACCACAGGAGAGGCAACTACGGCAAACATCTGCATTGGCAGGGCAACGGTAATAGCAATTCTTTCAGGGTTATTGAGCGCTAGCCGTTTGGGTACCAGTTCACCCACAATCAGCGTCAAATAAGTAATGAGCAAAATTGCTAGAGTCGAAGCGATCGCCGTGCTGTAATGTGCCAGCACAGGAATCAGACCCAAGAGCGGCTCTATTCTCTTCGTAAGCGTTTTCTCACCAAAGGCACCAGACACAATGATCAGGAGTGTGATCCCCACCTGAACCATAGCTAGGAATTGATTCGGGGCACTAGCCAGTTCCAAAGCAGCACGCGCTCGTAGATCGCCATGGTTGGCCATCTGTTGCAGGCGCACCTTCCGTACTGCAACGATTGCCATTTCTGACATGACAAAAACACCATTGACGATGGGCAGTAGCAGAATGATCAGAATTTCGATAGTTGGGGACATTCCTAAAATTGCCAGTGCAGTAAAGGCGAACTGTGCTTCAGTTAGTATTCAGTATCTAGTATCCCTCCTGCGCTTTAGCGTCTTCACTTCTAGAATGGTGAATACAGGCTTTCTCTCCGCCTCACAAGTCAGAACTAGAACGACT
>CAXUIV010000653.1:0-2703 GCA_964250875.1 uncultured bacterium | reverse complement strand
AGGCATCAGGTGTCGGTAGTCAGGAGTCAGAAGCCTCAAAAACTCAAAACTCCCCTCTTTTTTACGTTGCTTCCCGTGGTCATCATGCTGATATTGGTGGCATCACGCCTGGTTCCATACCTCCTGGCAGCACAACCATTACGCAAGAAGGCGTTTTAATTAACAACTTTCAGCTTGTCAATAGAGGGTATTTACGAGGACGAGAGCTAATTGAACTGCTTACCGATGCGGAGTATCCGGTACGGAACCCAAACCAAAATCTGGCAGACCTCAAGGCCCAAGTTGCTGCCAACGAGAAGGGAGTGCAAGAACTCCTCAAAATGGTCTCGCATTTTGGTTTGGAGACGGTGCAAGCCTACATGCAGCACATTCAGGATAATGCCGAAGCATCTGTCCGCCGTGTGATTGATGTGTTGAACGATGGCAGCTTTGTCTATGCTATGGATGATGGCAACCAAATTGCCGTAACGGTTACGATCAATCGTCGCGATCGCAGCGCCAAAATCGACTTCACAGGTACTTCTCCTCAGCAGCCCAACAACTTCAATGCGCCCGTAGCTGTTTGCAAAGCGGCAGTACTCTATGTTTTCCGCAGTTTAGTAGACGATGACATTCCGCTCAACGCTGGCTGTCTCAAGCCTCTAGAAATCCTGATTCCCGAAGGCTGTATGCTGCATCCCCGCTACCCAGCAGCAGTGGTAGCCGGAAACGTAGAAACTTCTCAAGTTGTGACCGATGCCCTCTATGGAGCATTGGGCGTCATGGCAGCTTCCCAGGGCACCATGAACAATTTCACCTTTGGCAATCAGCGCTATCAGTATTATGAGACGATTTGCGGCGGCTCTGGTGCTGGTCCTACCTTTGATGGCACCGATGCCGTGCAAACGCATATGACCAACTCCCGCCTCACCGATCCAGAGGTGCTGGAGTGGCGCTTCCCGGTTCTGCTTGAAAGTTTTGCCATTCGCACCAATTCGGGCGGTCGCGGTCTGCATGTGGGAGGCAACGGTGTGACTCGTCGCCTCCGCTTCCAAGAAGCAATGACTGCTGCCATTCTTTCAGGACATCGTACCGTTCCGCCTTTCGGCCTTCAGGGAGGAGATGCAGGAGCTATAGGACACAACTTCATAGAGCGTGCAGATGGAAGGCTGGAGACTCTGGGCAGCAAGGCAGAAGCTAACATGGAGCCTGGTGATGTATTCGTCATTCAAACCCCTGGTGGAGGTGGGTTTGGAGCGGCTTAAACAGCTCGCTACAGCTTCAATACTTCACCCACGTTCATCACCTTAAGCCGACTCTTCACTCCTTGCTGCTGCAATGCTTGGGAAAACGCCGCTGGTGTTCCCGTTAGATTGAATACACCATAGTGCATTGGCACCACTATGGACGGATTGACTAACTTGACCGCTTGTGCTGCTCGTTGAGGTCCCATTGTGAAGTGATCGCCAATGCAGGAGAGCATGATGGTCACTGGGCGAAATTGGGGAATCAGCTTCATGTCACCGAATAAATCAGTATCACCCGTGTGGTAGATGACAGGACCGTTTTTGACGGTAATTAAAAAACCACTGGGGTTGCCTCCAAAATTAGCAGGACCGCCGTCAGGGGCAACGGAGGAACTATGCAGTGCGGGGATGTAGGCAACTTTTATCTCCCCCTTCAGCAGCGTAAGTTCACCGCCAAAGTTGCCTTGTGTTTCAAATCCCACCAAGTCTTTGGGATAGCCAGCGTGTTCTACCATGGCAGTCCCTAAATCATAAGTGCTGACAAGCTTGGCTTTTGTCTTCTTGGCAATCTCGACGGCGCTGCCCGTGTGGTCAAAGTGACCGTGGGTGACTAAAATTAGGTCAACCTGATTAAGAGCGGCAACATCAGCCTTGCCATTAGGGTTAAGGGGATTTTCGATCCAGGGGTCAATCAGCAGCACTTTGCCGGATGGGGTTGTGAGCTTAAAGGCAGATTGTCCATACCACTGGAGTTGAGTGATACCAGAGGGCTGAGCGTTGCTACTTAGGACATTCAGCCCGATTATAGTGATCGCCACGATCAGCACTCCGAGTGCAGTTCCAATTGCAAATTTCCGTAGTCCTGTCCACTGGTTCATTGGCTCACCCTTGTTAATCAAATGTCACAATAATCGTCAGAGACCACGATTACAGGTATATACATAGCATTAAGCTGAAATATATAAAAACAATCGCAGCTGCATCTACCCTTGCTACCCAATTCCTCAGTTGACCCAGTGCAACAGAAAGCCATCCTGGTTCACGATCGCCTTTGTAGAGAGTATGGTTGCCCAATACGTTACTTCAGCAACTCTGATCCTCTCAGTGAGCTGGTTTCGGCACTGCTCTCTCACCGCACCCGCAATGCCGATTCCCACCGAGCCTTTGAGCAACTTACCGCCCGTTTCCCCAACTGGGCGGCAGTAAGGGATGCACCGACAGTGGAGGTAGAAGCAGCGATCGCGCCCTGCACTTGGCCTGAGCAAAAAGCTCCCCGAATCCAGCAGATCCTCGGTCTGATTGGAGAACGATGTCACAGTGAGTGGTCGTTGGATTTTCTCGGCGACATGGCTGTACCGTCAGCAAGAGCTTGGCTAGAATCACTGCCAGGAGTCGGTCCAAAAACCAGCGCTGCTGTGCTGTCGTTTAGTCGCCTCCGCTGTCGGGCTTTGGCTGTCGATAGCCATCATCACCGGGT
>CAXUIV010000652.1:0-2704 GCA_964250875.1 uncultured bacterium | reverse complement strand
AGACCTTAGACCTGGATTGCGATAAGGTCATTTGGGATGTGGGCCATCAAGCCTATCCACACAAGCTGATTACTGGTCGTTACAGTCGCTTTCACACGTTACGTCAAAAAGACGGTATTGCTGGCTATCTTAAGCATGGCGAAAGCAAGTTTGACCACTTTGGAGCAGGTCATGCCTCAACGAGTATATCCGCCGCCTTGGGCATGGCGATCGCACGAGATGCCAAAGGCGAAAAGTTCAAGACTGTTGCTGTGATTGGCGACGGTGCCCTGACTGGCGGTATGGCTTTAGAAGCAATCAACCATGCAGGACACCTACCAAAGACCAACCTACTGGTCGTTCTCAACGACAACGAGATGTCTATTTCCCCCAACGTTGGGGCAATTTCACGTCATCTCAACAAGATGCGTTTGAGTCCACCAGTCCAGTTCATCTCAGATAATCTAGAGGAGCAGGTCAAGCAGATTCCTTTCGTTGGCGATTCCCTCTCTCCTGAACTGGATCGCCTGAAGGAAGGAATGAAGCGTTTGGCCGTACCCAAAGTAGGAGCAGTGTTTGAAGAGCTAGGTTTCACCTATATGGGACCAGTGGATGGTCACAATCTGGAGGAACTGATTGCTACTTTTCAGCGGGCACATCAATACACCGGGCCGGTGCTAGTGCATGTGGCGACAATCAAAGGCAAAGGGTATGAAATTGCTGAGAACGACAAGGTAGGCTACCACGCCCAAACCTCCTTCAATCTCACTACCGGCAAAGCCAGCCCCTCCAGTAAACCCAAACCTCCTGGATACTCCAAAGTCTTTGCTCACACGCTCGTCAAACTAGCAGAAAACAATCCCAAAATCATTGGCATCACTGCCGCCATGGCAACTGGTACTGGTCTCGACAAACTACAGGCAAAACTGCCAGATCAATATATTGATGTTGGCATCGCCGAGCAACACGCTGTTACCCTAGCAGCTGGCCTAGCCTGTGAAGGAATGCGACCTGTTGCAACCATCTACTCCACTTTTCTCCAAAGGGCCTATGACCAAATAGTTCACGACGTCTGCATTCAAAAGCTGCCTGTCTTCTTCTGCTTAGACAGAGCTGGCATTGTTGGTCAAGACGGTCCAACGCATCAGGGCATGTATGACATTGCCTACCTGCGTTGCTTGCCGAATATGGTACTCATGGCTCCCAAGGACGAAGCCGAACTCCAGCAGATGGTCGCTACCGGCATTGAGTACACTGATGGCCCAATTGCCATGCGATATCCACGCGGTAACGGTTATGGTGTTCCCTTGATGGAGGAGGGTTGGGAACCTTTGCCAATAGGTAGGGGTGAAATTCTCCGATACGGTGATGACATATTGATGGTGGGGTTTGGCTCAATGGTCTACCCAGCCATGCAGGTAGCTGAAATTTTGAATGAGCATGGAATCGCAGCAACTGTGGTCAATGCCCGATTCGCCAAGCCCCTCGATACCGAGTTGATCTTGCCTCTAGCCAAAGGAATTGGTCGGGTCGTCACTTTAGAAGAAGGCTGTCTCATGGGCGGCTTCGGCTCAGCTGTAGCAGAAGCCTTGCTTGATGCCAATATCGTCGTGCCGGTGAAGCGGATTGGCATACCAGACGTGTTGGTAGAACATGCTGAGCCAAATGAATCTAAGGCTACACTGGGTCTAACTAGTCCTCAGATTGCAGACCAAGTGCTGAAGGCTTTCTTCAGTCCTCAAATGTCGGCTATCAGTTAAGAGTTCGGAGTTCGGAGTTCGGAGTTTGAGAGGGGTTTGACCCCCAGTTATAATTCGTTCAGAATAGAGCTGCTCACGAATTGAGAGGAGTTTCGTTCTCCTTCCAACTCATTCAACTCCGCACTCCCAACTCTTTCCCCCCACCTTAGGTTCAGAGTTATGTTATTTCCTAACCACCAGGTTTATCCCGTTATTTGGAACGAAGGCTCTGTTTTACTGATCGACCAAACCCGGTTACCGACTGAGTATTCATTTGTGGAAGTTAGCCGCTGCGAGGACATGGCGCAGGCGATTAAGACCATGATTGTCCGGGGCGCACCGGCAATAGGCGTTGCTGCCGCTTACGGAATGTACCTGGGGGCTAGAGAGATTCAGACAACGGATCAACATGAGTTTTTGACTCAGCTAGAGGAAGTCGCTCAACTGCTGCGGTCAACTCGTCCCACAGCAGTTAATTTGTTCTGGGCGATCTCGCGGATGTTAAAGACTGCCTACGAAAATTTAGGATCTGTAGAACAGCTAAAGACTGCTCTGTTGAAGGCTGCTCAAACAATCAACGCCGAGGACTTGCAGACTTGTCAGGCAATAGGCGATCACGGCATAGAAGTCTTACCATCTAACCCAGAGCAGCTGAGGATTTTGACTCACTGCAACGCTGGCGCTTTAGCCACAGCTGGTTACGGCACAGCCTTGGGCGTTGTGCGTTCTGCTTGGCGCGAAGGCCGCTTGGCAAGAGTATATGCCAATGAAACTCGTCCTCGCCTCCAGGGGGCAAAACTAACTGCCTGGGAGTGTGTACAAGAAGGCATACCGGTCACAGTGATTACCGACAGTATGGCGGCTCACTGTATGCAACAGGGTTTAATTGATGCCGTAGTGGTAGGCGCTGACCGCATCGCCGCCAATGGTGATGCGGCTAATAAGATCGGCACCTACAGTCTGGCCCTTGTTTCCAAGGCGCACAA
>CAXUIV010000651.1:0-2716 GCA_964250875.1 uncultured bacterium | reverse complement strand
GGTCTGCAACTTGGGCGATCGCTCTTGCAACTGGTAATGCATCTCCTGCATAACCGCCAATTGCTGCTCCTACCCCGGTAGGTACAATAAGGATAGCTGTGTAAGGACGTTGGTTCACGAGAAGTGCTGCAAGAAAGTGTTCCCTAAGTTGTTTCTACGGTGATGATTGCCTCCACGAAGGCTTTTTGCCGTTCGATGTCTATGCTGGTGATAGCCCAGCGGAGGGGTTCGCCCTGTTTTTTCAGTTCTGCCTCAATCTCTTGTTGCAGTTCAGTCGGTGCTGGTTGAAGGTCAACTTCTGTAGTGATAAAGTGTATTACCATCGTCTACCTCGTAATACAGGCTTTAGCCAAAGGTTTTGTTTAAATTAGGATTGTCTTAACTCAAAACTCAAAACTTAAAACTCAAAACTACTTTTGGCGACCAAATTGCAGCTCATACAATTCATCTTCCTTCTCCGTCTCAATTTTTAGGTCAGAGAGTGGGTGGGCAATGCAGAGTAGGACGTAACCCTGTTGCTGGAGTTCTGGACTGACGCCCATGCCATCACTTTGATCTACAGTTCCCTCTAGGAGCTGAGCGGCGCAGGTGGTACAAACACCGGAATTACAGGAACTCGGTAGGTTTAATCCGGCAGCGTCAGCAGCGCGAAGGATAGTCTTGTCTGCTGGTACTTCAATGGTGTGGGTGTTGCCTTGATGCTGGATCTCAACAGTGTAAGTCTGAGGCATATAAAAAAGTAATTTTGGCGCTTGGCAGATTTGATGTAGTGTCAGTGTTTATTGCTAGAAGGTCATTGTATCCTGAGTCGTCTAATTTCTGGAATTTGACAGGACGAGGCGCAGCTGTAGGGATTAGGCGCAAAGACGCGAAGAACAAGAGGTTTTAATCGCTAGTCATTCTTTATGCCTTGGGGGACACCTACTGGCGACATGCCGCTGAGTGCCCGGAGGTTCTGGCAACGAAGTAACTCGGTGAAAGTTAAACTCGGACGCTGTTCTATTTGAGCAACCGCCTCAATGGCGGATAACAGATACTCAGCGGCTTCAGCTTCAGAGTAGCCTCGCCGTTGCGCCACCCGAATTGCTGCTTCATCGGCATCTAGTTCGGCTTGAGAACTGCGGCTGGTGCGCCAGATCCGAGTACCGGCGATCGCTGTCAGTCCTCCAGCTACTACCACGCCCACAACGTCCGCCTGCACTAACTGCACTGTTGCCCCTATAAGCCCTGCTAAGACAACCCCTTGATAGATGTCAGGCTTGAACCATTTCACGGCAATCAGCCAGTTAACATTTCTTAACAGGAGCAGATCTCGCTGCGGCTTTGAAAGGCGACGCCATAAATCAAAATTGATAAAGATCGGTCGTTCCGGCTTCCACGGCACTGGAGGCGGGCAGTAAATCACCTTACTCTGCTCCGGCTTACTCGTAATTTTGGTCATCATGCGACCGGAGGCAGGCATGAGGTCTAACAGGCGGCGAATTTCAACAATTGGCTCCATTGATTTTGGATTTTAGATTTTAGAGTACTCCACACTGGCCCTGATGCCGCAGCAGATGATCGCACAGGACTAAAGCTACCATTGCTTCTACCATCGGCACTGCTCTGGGTAAAACGCAAGGGTCATGCCTTCCCTTAGCTGCCAGAGTTGTCTCTTCACCTGCACGATTGACGGTGCGCTGCTCTTTGCGAATTGTGGCAGTCGGCTTAAACGCCACCCGCAGAATAATGTTCTCACCATTCGAGATGCCACCTTGAATTCCGCCAGAACGGTTAGTCACAGTCCGGATTTCACCATCCTCGTCTGTGTAAAACTCGTCATTATGCTCACTGCCAGTTAAGACTGTTCCAGCAAACCCTGAACCAATTTCAAACCCCTTACTGGCGGGTAGAGACATCACCCCTTTGGCAATGTCTGCTTCTAGCTTGTCGAATACTGGGGACCCCAAGCCTATGGGCACGTTTCGGGCGACGCACTCTACAACGCCACCAACAGAATCTCCTTCCCGCCCTACTTGCTCAATGCGTTCGATCATCCGTTCAGCACATTCAACGTCAGGACAGCGGACAATGTTACTTTCAACCTGCTCTAAGGTGACAGTGTTGGGATCGACGACTGCCTCTAAATCTTTGATGCGCTTGACGTAGCCAATGATCTCGACTCCAGAGAATTGACGGAGGATTTTTTTGGCGATCGCTCCAGCCGCAACTCGTCCGATTGTCTCCCGCGCCGACGATCGCCCTCCACCCTGCCAGTTGCGAATGCCATACTTCCCATCGTAGGTTGCGTCTGCATGGGACGGGCGATATTTCTGGGCCATTTCGTCGTAGTCTTGGGAACGGGCATCTTGGTTCCGCACCAGCAGAGCGATCGGCGTTCCTAGAGTTTTGCCTTCAAACACTCCAGAGAGAATTTCACAGGTGTCTGATTCTCTCCGAGGGGTGGTGATTTTGCTCTGACCGGGCCGACGGCGGTCTAATTCTGCTTGGATTTCTGGAACTGAAATTTCTAGTCGGGGTGGGCAACCATCAATCACAACACCCACGCCACCGCCGTGGGATTCACCGAAGGTAGTAACGCGAAATAGATGCCCAGAAGTGTTACCCATGATGCTTGGAGAATATGGCCAGGTGTCTGTATCTTAACTGGTGTAAGTAGATCGGTAGGAAATAAATGGTGACTTGTTAAGGTGGGGCATGGGGCATGGGGCATGGG
>CAXUIV010000650.1:0-2717 GCA_964250875.1 uncultured bacterium | reverse complement strand
GAAGCGTTCAACTGCGAAAACATGCAGCGTCAACTGCCCCCGGACAGCACGCACTTGGTTCGGATCAGGCTCTTGCAGCGCCCGTTCAATCCGGTCAACTAAATACACCTCTTCCTGTACGAGTCGCTGGGACGGCCAAAAGTTATCATCTGATGGGGTAGTCGTCTGAGTGCCCAAATCTTCCCCTACAGCTACCATCGCAGCCTGAGACGACAGCCACGCGGATATCAAAATTAAAAGGAGATAGCGCATTGTAGTCGATTGAATTAAAAGTATGGGTAAGCATAAAACTAGAAGATTAGGGCTGTTAAAAATCTAAAATAGAGATTAAATTTATAAGAAGCAACTCTAGTCGGCAACAGTCGGTCAATCTTAGTGCCCCCACATCACTCGTTTAGAGCGCTGAAACCAGATTGCATGCAGGTTTCTCCTGAAAAGCCTACCTCTACCGAAGCATCACTTCAACTGTTACTATTTGTTGATGAGCGGCCCAGCTCGCGGCAACAGGTGCAGCAAATTTGCCATTACTTAAAGGAGTTGCAGGCTGACTACTCGTTTGAACTTCAAACTGTACCTGTGGGGGAGCAGCCATATCTGGCAGAACACTTTAAACTGATAGCAACTCCTGCCTTGGTTAAAATTCACCCAGAACCCAGACAGACGCTTGCTGGTAGTAATTTGATTGCTGAGTTAAAGAATTGGTGGCCTCGCTGGCATGCTATGGAAGCCGACTCGGAATTACCGGATGGCACAACCTCTGTAGATGGCGATTACCCTACAGCCAACTCCGCCATGCGTTCCGTTGCCGATTCAGCTGAACTGATTCGACGTGCAGACGAGATTTTTCGCCTGAAACGGGAAAAGGAGAAACTGCTTGAGCAATTGCAGTTTAAAGACCAAGTCATCTCTATGTTGGCACATGACCTCCGCAATCCCTTAACTGCTGTTTCCATTGCTATAGAAACCCTGGAATCAAACTATACTCCATCCGAACACCATCGCCTGAAACCGGCCCTAGTCACACAGGTGTTCAAACAGGCTCGTAGTCAAGCACGTGCAATTGACCGCATGATTGCCAATCTCCTTCAGGTAGCCCAAAGCAGCAGTGGGGAACTAAGCATTCAACCTCAAAAGCTGGAGTTAGGAATACTCTGCCAAGAAGTGCTTGAACATTTGGCTGATCGCCTTCAGGCAAAATCTCAACACGTAGACACAGACATCCCCAAAGATTTACCCTGCGTTTATGCCGATTTAGAGCGATTGCGCCAAGTGCTGATGAATCTTTTAGATAATGCCATCAAGTACACTCCCGAAAGTGGCACGATCAGCATTTCTGGTCTGCATCGCACAAAACAAAAAGTTCAATTCAGTATCTGTGACACTGGCCCTGGTATTCCAGAGGAGAACCGCGATCGCATTTTTGAAGACCGCTTCCGGCTGCCAAGGGATGAAGCCAAAGAGGGATACGGAATTGGTCTAGCTTTATGCCAACGCATCATCCGGGCGCACTACGGTCAAATCTGGGTCGATTCTGCCCCTAATAGCGGTAGCTGTTTTCACTTCACTCTGCCAGCTTATGTAACATAACCAAGGGGTGCTTGGCGCAAAGTCGCAATAACCTGCTCATTGGCTTTGGGAAAAGTAAACCCGTCAATTTCATCTAGAGTTACCCAACGAATCTCGTCACATTCAATCGGTTGAGGCTCGCCGCTCAAGTGACGACAGTGATGTACAGTAAGCGTGACTTGCAGATGAGTATATCTATGCTCGATCGTAACGAGATGCTTGCCTACTTCAATTTCGATTCCCAATTCCTCCTGAATTTCCCGTTTGATACACTCCTCAACAGTCTCACCCAGCTCGATTTTGCCACCAGGAAACTCCCATAACCCACCCATCTGGCCCTCAGGACGACGGCGGTCGATCAAAACTTGCCCTTGAGTGTTCCAGATTACGGCAACACCGATTAATTTATGAGGTATGTGAGGAGAAGTTTCAGGCATTGGTTTGTTTAGGGCATAGGGCATAGGGCATAGGGCATGAGGCATGAGGCATAGTAAGCTCATCAGTCCTCACCTCTAGTGTCAAAAATAACAAAGCCCGACAAACTTGAAGTTGTCTGCCGAGCTTCTATTATGTCCTTTGTAATGTCAATATCGCTCTTCAATCCACGCTCTTCGCTAGCAGGCGAATCTACTCGCTGTCAGAAGCGTTCGCCTCAGTCACTTGCAAGGATTTTTCAAACCCCATACGCTGTTCAGCATTGCGCAAGAAATATCCGCTGATCATAGCAGAAGCCAAAAGCCGACCAAGGTTTTCTCGGTTCGTCGCCACCGTGACACCAAAGTGTTCTGAAGGTAAGTTGCCCAACAGCCCTACAATATTATGCTCCATCACCTGAAAGACTTCGGCGGAGCTGGGCTTAGACAGTTGAGTAATTGTGTCAGGGCTGAGTGACTGCACATACTGCCAGAGTAAGTTGCTGTTTTCCGACTCGCCATCAAAGAAAGAGACTTGATTGGATGCGTTCACCTTTTACCTCCATTTCAACTTATCGCTGCAATTCTTGTACCCGGATAGTTGTATCTTGATGTTTATGGTTTAGCTGACTATTTGTTACTCTGTACAAACCAATGTAGCAAGCTGGCTCTGGTCTTGAAGTCGGTGAAACCGTACCAACAGCAGCGGATCATCTCACCCACGTTAGGGAGATGGGG
>CAXUIV010000649.1:0-2717 GCA_964250875.1 uncultured bacterium | reverse complement strand
GCTCTAAAGCTGAGTGGGCGCTCGATCAAGTCGGATTGAAGGAACGGGCTGGAGATTGGCCATCAGTCCTCTCAGGAGGGCAACGGCAACGGGTAGCACTGGCGCGGGCGTTAGTGAGTCAGCCACGTTTGCTGTTGCTGGACGAGCCTTTGGGAGCATTGGATGCTCTGACTCGGATTGAGATGCAGATGTTGATTGAACAGTTGTGGCAGGAGCAGCAGTTTACAGCACTCTTGGTGACGCATGATGTGGAAGAAGCAATAGCATTGGCGGATCGAGTGCTGCTGATTGAAGCAGGGCAGGTTGCCCTGGATCTCGCCGTAGAACTGCCACGTCCGAGACAAAGAGCCAGTGTCGAGTTTGCTCAACTGAAGGAAAGAATTCTAGAGCGAGTGATGCATCGTGAAACGACTCGGACAAATAATAAAGTATCTGTCCCTGAGTTAACGTTTAGTGCTTAGAACAACCCAAAAGAGGCGCGGGGAATATGGGATCTTTCCCCCTAGCTCAGCAAAGGAGCAATGCGTCAAAGCATCACAACCTACTTGACTCAGAAACACGATTTAACTGAATCATGAACAACTTCTGAGTTGATGCTAACCTAATCTTGCGCTTTCTAATAGGGGAACTACAAAACCTCGCTGAATGACAATGTAATAACCCCAGCAGCCTGCACCGTTCCGCACAAACAGAAGCTTATTTTGCTGGCCGCGAAGTATTAAAAAGGTATTAATCTTTATTTTCTTGATTTTTAGAGCAATCTGTGAAAATTTCATAAGCATAAAATACGGCATCTCGATAAAACTACTGTATCTACATGTAGTTCGATTACCTGAAAAGCTCCAAATCTAGTCTTGGTCATTGAGTACCTAGAGCAATCCTTAAAAGCTATGTCTGAGCCACGCTATGGAATTTGGATTCCCGTTTACGGCAACTGCGGCGCGATGAACCACCCGCTTGAACCCCGCAATGCCAGCTATGCACGCGCCAAGGCATTAATTCACTTGGCTGAAGAATACGGGTTCACGACCACCCTGATCGCCGAACACCTGATCAACCCCAGAAACTCAGAATTAGAGCAGCTAGAAACTTGGACTGCTGCCGCTGCCTTAGCTGATGCCACCAGTACCATCGAAATCATCGCCGCCGTGAAGCCTTTGCTCTTTCATCCGGTCGTTTTAGCCAAGATGGCACTGGGGATTGATGCGATTAGTAGTGGACGTTTTGCCATCAACTTGGTGAGTGCCTGGTTTAAGCCAGAAATTGAGAAATCTGGCATTGCCTTTCTTCCCCACGATCTGCGATACCGCTATTCAGCAGAGTGGATTGAAGTCGTGAAGGCACTCTGGAGCGGAGAGCGAGTTAACTTCCAAGGAGATTATTTTCAGATCGGCGACCTCTGCTTGCAGCCGCGTTCGGTAGCGCAACCTCATCCCTGCGTGTATCTGGGAGGTGAGTCCCCTCCTGCCAGGGAACTAGCGGCGCGAGAGGCAGATGTCTTCTTCCTCAATGGTCGTCCCTTTGAGGTGGTACGAGAAACCATTGCTGAGGTGAAAAGACTTCCAAGAGCGCTCCCCAAACCACTCCGCTTTGCCATGTCCGCCTTTGTTATTGCTCGACCTGCCGATGCAGAGGCGCAGGAGGAATTCCAACAATTGAGCGCACTGGTGGCGCAGGACGATCGCTCAGAGCTACTCAAGGGCGTTGATTCCGAAGTTGTCATGTTTAAGAACATGGCAAAGTATCC
Organism: uncultured bacterium; assembly: GCA_964250875.1. Classification (GTDB taxonomy): domain Bacteria; phylum Cyanobacteriota; class Cyanobacteriia; order Cyanobacteriales; family Chroococcidiopsidaceae; genus CAXUIV01. The sequence continues at coordinate 970 of CAXUIV010000649.1, read as the reverse complement.
GGCTGTGGGCAGCAACGGTGGTACAGCCGCTGGTTTAGTGGGCAGCTACGACACCGTGGCGGCTCAGATTGCCGATTTCGCCAGCATCGGCGTCGATACTTTCATGCTGCAATTTCAACCTTTTACCAGTGAGATGAAGCGGTTTGCCTCGGAAGTGATGCCGCGAGTGCGATCGCTAGCTGTAGCGACCCACAAACAGGAACACCCGGACCCGCAAACAAAGCAATTTTCGGTCCACATTCAATGCAAATAGGAGGGGACCTCGACTCACATGATCTGAAAATGAGACCACACTATGTGACAACGGCCTGCAAACAGCAATTTCGGCCCACACTGAACGAAAACAGGTACAGGACAAAGAGTGTGGTCAAGATCGCCCTCAATTCAGAGTCGGGGAAGCTGTCAGGCATTAGTCATTAAATGAAACAGTCTAGTTCAATTCTGAGTAAATTTGTCCAGCCTATTTTCATTTAATGTAGGTTGAAAACTGCCGTCTTTGTGGGTCGGCATCTTCCTCTTTTCTGGTCGCTACACCTAGCGCTGCCAAGTCTTGTCGTCAAACGGGGCTTCGGAGTATTTCTACTGTTGCTTGCTTGGCGCTACTTCTAGTAGCAGTCATCTAGATGTTCTGAGGAGTTGTGATGGAGAAAATTCGTGTGAGAGGATGTTTGAAAAGTTTTGAGGGGTCAAATTTTAGGTCAACCGCACGCTCGCAATCCGGAGCATCGCCAGGTAGATAAAGGTCCGCCTCACCAGAAGGACACCCAAACCAGTTCGCTGTTCACCATAAGAATCTGACAAACTGTCATAAGAATCTGAAAGCAGTCAAGCATTGGAACTCAATACAATTCAAATAGATCGCCACCAGCTATCTAACAAACAGGAGAGATGACGAGGAGCTGATGGAAGTTCACCATTTAGACAGTAATTCAGCCAACTATCAACAGAGCAATTTGAGATTACTGCATCG
>CAXUIV010000648.1:0-2737 GCA_964250875.1 uncultured bacterium | reverse complement strand
TCTGCATCAGGATGACATTTGCTCAATGCTTCTATAGCCTCTTTAACTGTCATTGCCATTGTTTCGCCCTCTATTCTTCTTCACAGTCCAGATAATCACCATTTTCAGTGGCGAGTTCTAACTCATCTTTTTCATCATGCAAGTCTGATAATTTGTATCCCTCATCTCCTTCTAGCTGTAGCGGGCCTCAGGATGAATCAGTCCGGCCCCTCGTGTTAATAAGCTAAACAATGAAGAGGATGAACGATGGTAGTCATAAATTCTGTAAACTTACACAATTTGGCTCGGATTTAGTCTGTAGTTGGTGGTGTTGCAAAAAGTCTCGACAAATGCTGTCGCCCTCTTCTGCGCTTCACGAATGACTCATGGCGTCATACTTCAAAATCAAATGCTAAAGCACTGTCGATACTTGCCAAAAGGGCAGCTTGAACTCGTTCGTGTTCGGGATGTGGCAGATAGGCGTCACGGGCGTCTACACTTTCAAACGTCATGAGAAATCCGTGGGTGTAACCCTGATTTATTCCTTCTGTGCTAGAGTACGGTCCACCAGCAAAGTAGGTAATGCCAGGAATTAATTGCTGGAGTTCAGCAAGCAGCCTGAACATCTCCGTAATTTTTTCGGTTGTCACCGAGGGTTTGATCTTGACCAAAACTATGTGTTGAATTTGAGACATTGCTTAGGCTCCTATTTTATTTATGTGCCTATTTACTGAAAATACCTTAGCCAAAGCCTGACACCTTTGATCAGATGGGTTGCTCAATTAGACATCTCCAGAATAACTCATCAATCTCACCTTGATTCAATCCAATTTCAACTGCCAGAGCTTCCCATTCTGCTTCTGTATGAGTCTCGTCTTCGCGCTCAGCAATAAACTGAGCAACTTTTTCTGTAAGTGATTGTATCATTTGTTTCTCCAAATTAAAACATATCAGATATGTCAATTTTATTAGGATTTAGTACCGGATTAGAAACTGCTGTAACTTGTTGACTCATTTTTCTAGAGAAATTAGCTGCTGTAATCGGATCGGTGAAAGAAAAGACTCCTACAGCATTCTTCCCTGACTGCTTTTCAATAGTGGAAACGAATTCTCCAGCCATAGACTTAGCTTTTTCTTCTACCTGCTTGGGGATAGGTGCATTGTGGACAACTACAACATAGTAAGAAGTATCTTGCGCTTTCAACTCCTGATCTCGCGGCTTGAGTATTTTGACCATTTTGGATAACATCTTACATGCTACTAATAGCAGTATGTCACAAGTATGATAATAAAATAGAGGGGCCAAAAGCGGATGTTTTAAAAGAAGCTTTGAGACGTTTTCTTAAGAAGGAGGCGAAGGAAGTGGGGGGAAATCGGTTGATGGTAGAGTTTAAGCCTCAAAAAATCTCGGATGTTGAAGTCGGTGATAAAGTTCTCCTCCAGTGGGATGGTTATGAAGGTCTGCCTAAATACTTGTCCGGTGAGTGGGCAGATGTTGTTGAGGTCAAGCGCACGAGAGTTGTGGTGCAACCGGGTTCGATAGTTGGGACTCAAACTGTAAGATTCGCGCAAATCTCCAAAGTTCGCAAGAAGGACGGAGGAGCTACCGTGTGAAGCGTCCACTGCCAACGCACATGCTCATGAAGCCGGTGAAGGTCTATGGATATACCTTGGCTCATCGTGATGGTGTTCTGTGGTTCTCGGTTCTCTCTAGAGGAGTGGTGCAGGGGCATGCTATGTTGGTCGTCCTTGAGGACGTTGTCTTTAAAATAAACACTACTGGAGAAGCTAAAGCGAGACGCCTACGTAAGAAAAACCCTTATGCTCTAGTCTGTGGAGTTCTGACAGCAGTAGCTACTGAATTGCCTGAGCTTGATAATAGTGGCGCTGTGCCAGTAAAGTTCTACCGTAACGACTGGGAGGGGGGATTTTTTGGGAATGCCCAGACTGGCGATCGCATTAATGCAGCCCGAAAAGTCATTCTCACACCCAAGCTTGTCCTTGCCTATCTTTGAGTAGTAGCTGTGTGCGGTTGCACCCCAGATACTCCATCATTCAGACCACACAATCGGTAACTATTGAACTTAAAAAACTTGAGGAGGCGTTATCGGATTAGAGCAGGCGATGAAGGTAGCTGGAGATCTCGGCTGTGAGGCAGAAGCGAACGGAATTCCCAGCTTACTGGCTTATCAAAAAGAGCTTGATATAGACCCTAGAGAAGATGTTGCGAAGGCATACAGCGTAACTGGTTGGGACGATATTCCTGCTGGCGATCGCGCTTCAATTCTACGAGCATTTAGGGAAGGCAAACAGCGAGAAAGAAACCTAAATAAGCAGAATTGGTAGGAGTCGCAACTAATGAAGGAAAAGTGGCAGAAACTAGAGCGTTGGCTAGCAGCAAATGCGCCGAAAGTTTTAGAAGGCTTGAATCCTCCAGCTACTGAAGCTGAAATTACGGCTGCTGAAACTGCAATAAACATGAGTCTTCCGCCTTCTGTACGCAAATCTTATCAAGTTCACAATGGCCGCATTGGTGGCGTTCCTAATGCCCATACCGTCTGCACCCTTATCTTGCAGGCTATCTGTGAGTGCCTTGCGGGTATCAGTTTGCTGCTGCGGTAGCGAGTTGTCTTTGAGGAATTTCGGCGTTGGTGTTGATTCGCCGAACAGGTTCAACTGCTCCGATTCGTCGTCCTGCTTCCGTCGCGGCATGCATTAACTCCTTTAGATCTGATTGACTTGCACCGTAGCCACAACC
>CAXUIV010000647.1:0-2743 GCA_964250875.1 uncultured bacterium | reverse complement strand
TAAATTGGTTGGATGCAATGCTATGGCGCTGGTACGATGTCTTTCTGCTGCTGCCGTTTTGGCGAACACTACGAATTATCCCTGTAGTTCTACGACTGCATCAGGCGGGTGTTTTAAAACTAAACCGAGTGCATACCCACATTAAGCATGGTCTTATTGCTAATTTAGGCGGTGAGATTGCCGAAGTTGCAGCTATCCGGGTCATCAATCAGGCTCAAAGGGCTATTGAAAGCGGGGAGGTCGCTGGCTGGTTGCTACAGCATCGGGGCTATACGAACATCAACTCTAGGGCAGAGGCAGCTCTGTCGCATCGCCTCCTACAGCTCACTGTCGCCAAAGTTTTGCCGAAAGTTCAGCCTGACGTGGAAGCTCTACTCCATCAAAATATCGAAAGTGTCTTAGGGCAATCTCCCTTCTACAAGACTTTGCAGCAGCTACCCGCTACGAGTTGGCTGCCAAAAGCTTTGTCAGAGCATCTAGCTCATGACCTGACGACGTCACTCTATAATTCCCTCGAAACTGCTGTGGCTGCTCCTCTGGGTGAAGCAGTCATTAACCAGATGAGTTACCATTTGCGTCAAGCCTTGCGTTCGGAACTAGAAGGTAAGGAAATGCGGCAAGACATCGAGTTGCTGCTGTCAGACCTGCTGGAAGACATGAAACTGAGTTACCTACGGCATTCACAAACAGAAGCTCCTCATCAAACACTTGCAGAGATCCAGCAGCTACGTCAGCAAATTGAAATCCCGTAGTTTTCAGATGCCCTTATTTCATCAGTATGTAGAGACGTTGCATGCAACGTCTCTACAAAGTTTCTCGGTAGGCAAAATTGTCTTATCTAAACTGTATTGCAGCAACGTTACAGAGCAATCAGGAAACTTATAAGTAATAATCCCAGCAGGATTAACCAAGTCTGGTGTCGTTTTACCCAGCTTCTTATAGCTCCGAATCTAACTGGGTGGCGAACTCGATCTGTCTCTCCTTGGCTTTGAGTGACATTTTGGTACAGCGTACACTCTCTTGCCTCAGGACGTTGAGGAAAATTGCAGGTGTCATCCGCATCATAGAGACAGCTCTGGCACAATGGCACTTCCCCAGTTGTACGGTGTAACGGTATACCGGGATGGCCATAAGCCTTTAGGGGTGTGCGGCAGTAGGGGCATTTAACTGCTTGAGCTTCAACAGGCTGATGGCAACAAGGACAAGATGCAGTAGCCAAGAAGTTGGTTAATAGGTACGTTGGCTTTCTTATTCTAACTAGTGCATCAACTTTAGTCTTAAGAGTTCTTTTCTATAGAACAATCCTACTTGAACTATGAACAGTTATTTTGTTTGTGGTCCGCATGGAATGCCCTTACATGTAAGCTAAACCGCAAGCTGCTCATTGGATTGGGGATGATGACCGCTAAATTTATAAGCTCTATGTGAAAAGCGCTTGGCTATGGCGCTGAACAGCACTTCTAAATCCGAATCGTCTATTGACGCTACAAAAGAGTCGATGTCAGCCTGTTCTAGGCTTCTTCCTGCCAGCAGCATGTAGAAGTAAGAGTTTGAACCTACTGTCAATCGTTCCATAGCACTGAGCAGATTTTCAAGAGTGGTGTGCGTAATAGCTCCCCCCTTGCCGTTTCTAAACTGTGACAGGTGAGACTCACTGATATTCGCCTCTTTTGCCAGTGTCTTGGCGCTAATGCCGTGTCTCCTTAAGGTTCTATCAAAGGCTTCGTGAATTAACATTATTTTTTCCACCAGATAGTTCACTACAGATGAAGAATAGTTTATTCTTGATGAAGACAGTTGAGTTTGTTGCTCACTGCTCTATGAAACATTTTGGCGGAGACGCCCAAAAAATCCAAGTCCCCTAGAGGAAATGTGGAGACAATCTTCAGTATGGAGCTACTGATAAGCAGATACAACATGTTGTTGAGGTTTCCCCACGCAAGGGAGATGCCGCTCATGCCAAATCAAGTCTAGCACTGCATTTGTCGCCTACTCAGAAAGCAGTTTCGTTTAGGTGCTTTGCCTATGCCACTGTTTCACCGCTCTTAAAGCCGAATTTTGATGCATCAAAACGAATTCACGACCACCGATAACTGGACCGCTAAGAGTGTCCCATCTTCAAAAAAACTGCGCCAGCGGGGTCTCAAACAGTTCTAAATACTTGTCATGCTTATGCAAGCAATTGCTTTAGTCCCAAGGATCTTAAAGGAGCAAGGTAGCAGATACAGCCCATCTACAGCACCACTCTCAAACGATGAGATATGGCGCGATGCGGTGGGGTTCTACCGGCTAGAAGCTCCATCTCCCGTTCATGTCCCTCACTGCATCCGTTGCGATACCCTTTCAGCAGAGGAGCAGATTGGACTTGCACAGCGTCGGATTGACAAGTGCAACGCTGAAATCAAGGAGTGTCGCACCCGTCAGTCCAACTACAAGCGCAACTCGCCTCAGTGGCGGGTACTCCAGGAGACCATCAACTCCACGGAAGAGGAAATTGCTCAGGAGCAGCGGTATATCCAGTTGCTCGATAACTCCACCAGTTCTGCTACTGAAACTTCTGTTGTCCAACCGCAAACACCTGCACTACCCAGCAACACAAACTCAGCCCCAGAGTCTGATACATCTCAATCAGCAGAGGCTATTCCCCTCACACCAACAACTAAGTTGCTTGAGGAGCTAAGCCCGGAAGAGGAATCTGAACGCCACCGGCTAGAGCTGAAGGTGGAACGGGCCTTCTATGAGG
>CAXUIV010000646.1:0-2755 GCA_964250875.1 uncultured bacterium | reverse complement strand
ATTGACAGAATCGCTGAGATGTGGGTTAAACGTCAGCTAACCGTGCCAGATGGTATTGAATGAACGAGGCGATGAGGGGATTGAATAAGTTTCGTTTCACCTCATGCCAGTTGTGAATGACTCCTGCCGCTTGCTGGAACTCTAGTTGGATAAACGCGAAGGCACTAAAGATGTGAGTGTGAATAGCATCACTCTCTAACGTGAAATCGCTCAATATTGCACACCTGTTTCACCGCTTGATGAAACTGTTCAAATTTTAGATACGTCGTAGGGTAAAGTTAAGGGGACTCTCGCAGGTGCAGCGCACCCATATTTTGATTTGAGGGCCACGTCCAACTTAGGAGACAATTACGCTTGCAGCGCGGAAGCAAGTAAAGCTAAATGTTTATGCAACTGTTTCACAGCGATTCTCTCCCCGACGAACGTGCGATCAGCAATCAACCTAGGTATCAGGGTGCAGGCTTGAACACAGACAAAGATTCTAAGAGAATTTTGCTGGTTGAGGATAACGAAATCAATCGACAGCTATTGGAAGACTACCTAGTTATTTGTGGATACCAGGTTCTCAGTCTCCCTGATGGCTCTGGTTTTTTTCAAGCGTTAGCTGACTTTCAACCTCAAGTGGTCTTGCTAGATTTAAAACTACCAGATGTTGATGGCTACACCCTACTTCAGCAAATCCAGCAAGAACCTAGCTGGCAGCACGTTCCTGTCATTGTCGTTTCTGCATTCGCCTTTAAAGCAGACCAGCAACGTGCCTTCAGCTTAGGTGTGCGTCATTACTTCGTCAAACCACTGAACCTTAATGCTTTAATCCAGGCAATTCAAGAGCAGTTAGGCTTCACCAAGTAAATCTTGTTTTGAATGCTCAATCTATTCACTGCTTTGTTCGACGATAAATTCCTCCACTGACTGGCTCAGATTTTGCAAAGATTGCCCGATTGAGGCAATACTGGCTTCTACTTGTGCCACAAGCAACACCGCTGTTTGAAGTTGGTTGTTGGTCTCATCAATAGCGTTTCGATACTCTGTTTCAAACTCTTGGATGTTCATAACCGTAATTTGGTGTGAGATGGATCACAGAACAAAAAATTATTTGTCTTAGACTTATAAAAACAATCTAATCTCATTTGCTCTAATTTGAGCTTCGTTCGCCATGAATTTACACTTCGGTGGCAGTACGTCAACCATGGTTTTACAAATCCTGCAAAAATACGGATTTGACGGGTGAGTGAAGGATTTATCTAAGTATTTTTTCTATAATAGGAATATATCTGTATTGAGGGGCAGTCCCCATTAACCTTGATAATCCAAGGGTTCAATCGTTATCCGATATGGTAGAAAAGCTGACGCTGCCAGCCGAGCAGTTGACCGTACCGCCGACCACAGAAGAAACACCCGCAGCTAAAATACTGCCACTGGTGAAAGATCCAGAACGCTTGGAGAACCGGCTGAAGGAGATTCCGCCAGAGCCAGGAGTGTATTTTATGCGTGATGCGGCGGATCGCGTTATTTATATAGGTAAGTCTCGGAAGTTGCGATCGCGTGTCCGTTCATATTTTCGCGACTCTAAGGGGCTGAGCGAGCGGATTGCCTTGATGGTGCGGCAGGTGGCGGAGATTGAGTTCATCGTCACCGATACGGAAGCGGAAGCCTTGGCGCTGGAGGCTAACCTGATCAAGCAGCATCAACCTCACTTCAACGTGCTGCTAAAGGATGATAAAAAATATCCCTATGTCTGCATCACCTGGTCAGAAGACTATCCCCGCATCTTCATCACCCGTAATCGGCGACTAGGAAAAAAAGAGGATAAGTATTATGGGCCTTACACAGATTCTGGGTTGTTGCGCAGCATACTACGCATATCCAAGCGGATATTCGCCCTGCGGCAACGGCCTCAGCCTCTGTTTAAAGACCGACCTTGTCTTAACTACGATATGGGGCGCTGTCCGGGTGTTTGTCAAGGGTTAATCTCGCCGGAAGAATACCGCAAGATTGTGCAGAAGGTGGTGATGGTGTTCCAAGGTCGGACGCAGGAACTGATTGATATTCTGACGCAGCAGATGCAGAAGTCGGCAGAGGCACTGAACTTTGAGTCAGCAGCGCGAATCCGAGATCAGATTGCTGGGCTGAAGTCCTTGACCGCTGATCAGAAAGTGTCATTGCCTGATGATACGGTGTCACGAGATGCGATTGCGCTGGCGGCGAACGCAAACCACGCCTGCATCCAGCTGTTCCAGATTCGGGCTGGACAGTTAGTAGGACGGCTAGCCTTTGTCGCTGATGCCCAAGCCGTTGAGCCAGGGGCAATCTTACAACGGGTGTTAGAAGAACATTACCAAACTGCTGACTCGGTGGAAATTCCCACGGAGATTCTGGTGCAGCATGAACTGCCGGAAGCTGAAATGCTGGCAGAGGTTTTAAGTGAACGCAAGGGGCGGAAAGTGGCTATTCTAACTCCTCAGCGCTCTTCTAAAGCGGAATTAATTGAAATGGTGGAGCGCAATGCTGAGTATGAATTAGCCCGGACTCAGCGTTTGGATGATCGCAACGAACAGGCAATGCAGGATTTAGCCGCTATCCTCGACTTGCCCGACTTGCCGCGTCGAATTGAGGGTTACGACATCTCTCACATCCAGGGTGCAAACGCGGTGGCGTCTCAAGTGGTGTTTGTAGACGGTCTACCGGCTAAGCAACACTACCGCCACTATAAGATTAAAGACCCAACCGTTACGGCTGGTCACTCAGATGATTT
>CAXUIV010000645.1:0-2759 GCA_964250875.1 uncultured bacterium | reverse complement strand
CTTATGAGAATTTAGAGGCACGAATGATGTCGGATCCGAAGTCTGAGTGGAATGGATTTGACTACCAATTCGTTGCGAGAAAAATTGCCCCCACCTTCAAAATTCCCAAGGGCGAACAGTACTTTCGAGTGGAATCAGGTCGAGGCGAACTGGGGATTTTTGTCATTGGCGATGACAACGTATTTCCATGGCGCTGGAAGATCCGTCCAGCAGATTTTAACAATCTTCAAGTTCTGCCTCAGTTAATTAGAGGTCGGAAAGTTGCGGATATTTTTGTCATCTTGGCAAGCATTGACTTGGTAATGGGATCTGTAGACCGTTAAACGAGCGCTTTAGAGAACGTAGAATTACCGAATCGTTGACACATGGGCAACTTATCTTCCAGCAGTTTTCGGGAGCTACTTTAGTAGACGAACAAAGCCCGCTTGCTCAAAATGCTGGTCAGTTGTCAAAGCCTCTTGTATGCTTAACTGTTGCATTACAACAAAAGATGTGCAGTCAACCAGGGACCAAGCTTTGTCTAGTCTACTTTTGCAGAGTTCCCAAGCGGTGGTATCGGTTACTGCATTGATGTGAATAACTTCAACATAAAGTACGGTCTTGATGGCATCAACGATTTCAAAGATACGCAGACGATAAATTCGAAGTGGGCTGCTCAGTAATGCTACTAATTCAGCGACTACATAATTTGTTGTAATAATATCTCTCTGCTGTTGAACAGCTAAACGAAAGTACTGCTCTGTTTGTAAATAGTAAGGTTGGGTATTGACAAACAGACTTGCCCAACCAGACGTATCTATAAACAGCTTACTCGACACCCTTCAACTCCTGATATAGCGCTTGCCCGATATAGTAATCGTGGTTTTCTGCTAAATCGGGAACATCCACACTAAGGGAACCAATGAGCCGAAGAAGTGGATCTGCTTCGGATTGCTGTACAGATTGAGATAGGGATGGAGTTGTCAATTGTTGTGATAGTACTTGCAGCACAACTTCCTCTGGAGATTTGCTTAAATGTTCTGCTAGAGCAATTAATACCTGCTCTAAGTCATCTGGAAGATTAATTACAAAGGTTTTAGCCATATATTCTCCTCGATTTACAATAGCGAAGGATGGTTGAGGCGATCGGCTTTGGCAAAAGCCTCAGCTTCAGCAGTACGTCGGTCAATTTCTTCGCGATGGTCATAGTAAAACGCCATCGCTGCATAAACCGATGCCAGCGACAACTGATATTTTCCAGCAATTTCTTCCAACGACTGCCCCATCCGGAGATACATAATGGCAACATCCGCCACTGTGATTCTCGTTCCTGCAATGCACGGCTTACCACTGCGGACTCCTGGAGTGATTTCAATATGCCAATTCAGGGGAACTTCCATATCAACTTCTCAGCAACAATCTCATTCTGATTCTAATCACTCCGGAGCAAACCCAAGGCATCTAGCACCCCGATATCGCCTAAAGGTGGACCAGTTGGTTCAGAATTGACCTATGCACCTTCGCGTTGAGTTTTCTCATGTTCATCAACCCCAAAACTGATTTTGCCTTCAAGAAGATTTTTGGCTCCAAAAAGAGCAAAGATATTCTGATCAGTTTTCTCAACGCGATACTGTATCAGGAGAAACCTACGATTGAAGACTTAGAAATTCTCGACCCCTACCAAGCGCCTCGGATTAAGGGGATCAAGGACTCCTACCTAGACGTGAAAGCGACGCTTGTGGGCCAGAAAACCGTGATTATTGAGATGCAGGTGTTAAACGTCCTAGGGTTTGAAAAGCGAGTCCTCTACAATGCTGCCAAAGCCTTTTCGATTCAACTGAATGTGGGAGAAGACTATACGCTGTTGAACCCAGTGATTGTCCTAACGATTACTGATTTTGAGATGTTTCCCCACAGCACCAAAGTCATTTCCCGCTATGGGCTGAAAGAAAAAGAGGATCTGACAACCTATGGCGATGACATTGAACTGGTGTTTGTCGAACTGCCCAAGTTTAGGAAAAACCTGGCAGAACTGGAGACTGCAACAGACAAATGGCTGTATTTCCTTAAAGCTGCCAACACCCTGACAGAAGTGCCAGCCAGTATGCGTGCGGTGCCAGCGATTAGTCATGCGTTTGAAGTGGCGAAACAGAGTAAACTGACTCGGCGGGAGTTAGAGGAACTGGAGAAGCGAGAGATGTTTCTGCATGACAGCAAGAATGCAATGCTGAAAGCTAGACAGGAGGGAGAAGAACAGGGCATGAGACGAGGCATGGAGGAGAAAGCCAAGGAAATCGCCCGACAACTACTGGATGTGCTGGACGTAGAGACGATTAGTCAGAAGACTGGGCTGAGTGTGGAGGAAATCTACCAGTTGAGTTAGAGCGATTAGATGCTAATCGAGTTGAGCTTCTAGTTGAATTGCATAATTGTGGCACAAAGTCAATAGCTGAAGGTTCCGTAGAATATTGGTTGAATTGAGTTAGTGCGAAGTCTATCCATGCCACTGAAAACGCTACGTTTGACATCAGGTAATCCCCTGCTGTCACTAACATTTGCAATATTTAGTATAATATTTTACAGCCGCTGCACCCAATCGTTCAGCAGCGCAGGAGGCGAGGTTGAAGCGACAACCTTATATCGATATCTACGTCCGCGACTGCCCGATCGAGCGGTTAATTGCTTGGCTGGAGTCAGTCGTGGGACCGGCGTCGGCAGAAGATGACGGTGCGGCGACAGTCTACCCCAGTAGGATTGGACCTGTTATCGTCACGCCGGGG
>CAXUIV010000644.1:0-2766 GCA_964250875.1 uncultured bacterium | reverse complement strand
AGACGTTGCATGCAACGTCTCTACAGGTTGTTTACGAATGATTTAGGATTGCTATGCAAGTGTTAGCTAGGCTAACAGGTAAAGATTATTCGAGCCGAGTTGAGGCTTTAATATCTAATTCGTCTAGGGGTTCTTCGATCGCCCCAGCGATCCAAGTTCGGTCAAATTCCTTCTTTGTGTACGCTTTGACTTCAATTTTTATCGTCATCTCCTCTGCTCTATCGGACAGGGATTGAAGGATGTTGAACAATTCAAAGAACTTGGACTTGTCGGTAATGGCTTCTAGTTTGTAATGACGCGCTGGTTGTGTACCGTTAACAACATTCACCACAACCGTGCGTTCAATACTGCTGGTTTGAGATTTGTATTCGACTGTTTCTTGCTCCTCGTTGGCGGCTGGTGTAGCGGAGGCACCTTTTAAAGTAGCGGTACCGCCATCTCTAGGAGGCTGGTCGAGATCAGGCAGTTTCTCTGGTTCTGGAGGGGCTGCGAGTTGTTTAGCCAGTTGAGGAGCTAACAGATACCCAGCTAGATCCAATTCGTTCGGGGGAATTGTCCGCTCGAAGCTGACAAGGGAGGGATTTTCTACTTTGGGGATGCCGCTGGAAGGAATGACCAGGTAGGGCACATAGCCCATGAGTCCCTGCTGAACTGCTTTGATGATCGCCTGCTTCACAGCATCGGCTCCCAAAATCTTTGGATAGGTAGGAAAGCGGCAGAAATAGCTGAGCAATTCGTCACCAGTGATGTAGCTAGCTGCGTCTTCTAACCCAGATAGGCGCATCAGCTTCGATGTAGTGATGCTGCTGAAAACATGGTTTTTGAGCGCTTCCAGCACTCGGTCTTGGAGATTTTGGCTGGTGTTAAGTTGGGATTGCAGATCGATTGTCTCTAGACGAATCGGGTTAGTCCCATCGGTGTTTGGTACTGGGAGGAGGATGTAGTCATAGAGCCGTCGGACAGCTGCACTGACGTCGCTGACGGCATCTTTACGCTTCTCGTTCAGTTCCTCCAGGTCTTCAACGCTGAACTTGTACTTTGCTTTGTCTTTAACCAGTGAGGCGATTGCTTCTGCGGTTCGACCTGCCTTACGCGCTCGGTCAATTTGGGCTTTGTTGGGAACGACCAAGGCGAGGGCATTTTTATACTCTCGCTTATCATTGCCCCGCTGCTCTAGCCAAGACAAAGTTTCCGTAAGGGTAGTGTCTGAACTTTTTTCTGCCCATTCAGGTCCCAGATAAACAACGTTGAATTGAGGCTCTTTGTCAGGAACGGCGGTGGATTCTTTAGGCCACAAAACAACCTTACCGCTTTTGGCTTGCAAGATTTTTCCCAATTCCTCACGGATTTTCTCTAAAACGTCGTTACCAGTGACTTTGCTTTCTTCATCAGCAATCAGCTTATTCAGGTTTGCCTTCGTTTCAAAGCGGTAGCGTTTGCCGACGTAGTGCAGATAGAGTAAGTTCTCTCGCAGGTCGCTGAGGGTGGCAGTGATGATGTTGCGGTCGAGTCCTGGCATCAGGCAAGCGGCTGTCACCTCTTGTTCTAGAACACCTCGATCTTCGCCGCTGCGGGCACCAAAGGAATACATCAGCACAGCTGAGGCAAGGCGTGTTCCCACTCTAAGATGACTGAGTGCGGGGGAGTCTTGGGCGATGCGGCTGTCTACGGTTTTGACTTTGGCTTTCCTACCCATCAGATCGGCTTCAAGGACTGAGCTATAGCGTTCACGCTCACCGATTTGAGTAAAAAAAGCTCCCCTAACTGCCTCATTTTGAAATAGAATGTCGCCTGGGCTGATCAGCTGGGAGGTATGCTTCTCCTGCCAAAGGGAGTAGACAACACTGGCAAGAAACTGTAAGGCACCACGGGTGCGTTGGTAGCTGGGAAGTGTCCCCCAACGGTGATACATTAAATCCAGTAAGTCAGGATGAAACGGGTAGCTGAGCTGGATTCGTTCTGCCAGGAGGGTTGCCTGCTGCTGAACATCTCTACCGCGATCGTCGGCATAGCTTTCACGGAATTTGCGAAACAGTTCAGCCTGCTGGTTGGCAATTTCCTGGATAGTAACCGAATTGCCAACGTTCTGAAACAAGCGACGCTGGACAACTTTCATCACCTCATCGCCAGAGACAGGTTCCTTTTTGGCATCATTGCGCGAAACGAGTTTATCCATCATGCCAAGCAGCCCTTCATTACCTACAGCCTCTTGGACGCTTGCCTGGAGGGAGTAGACCAGCACGGCTTTTGGCAATTCGGCGACGACATCGGGCAGTTTTTTGATGAAGGTGAGGACCTGTTTGCCGAGTGTAGAATCCTTCACCTCTACAGCCAAGGCGTTTTCAACGTAGTTCAGGAATTCATCCAGCAGAATGATAGCAGGGCGATCGCCAATGATCTTGCGCCATACATCATTTCCAGGTGCAACTCGTTGCTCATCATCTGCCCGAACCACCTCATAAGCTTCCTTTCCACCGAGTTGCCAAGCTAGATAACCCCAAGGCGTTAACACCTGTGGACCGTCGGGAATCTGGGTTCCCTGAGTAGCACTAAAGTCGTCACCGATAAAGGTGGCAACGGCAACAGTGCCGGGGTGAGGCAGTTTGGCGAAATCGGGATGCTCCGATAAATCTTGCCGATTTTTGGTGATGTGGTAGAGACTAATCAAGGCGTGGGTTTTACCGCCGCCAAAGGGGGTTCGCAGTTGCAGGACGCGATCGCCTGCTTCTCCACACAAACGCCGTATTACACTTTCTAGGAGGTTTT
>CAXUIV010000643.1:0-2767 GCA_964250875.1 uncultured bacterium | reverse complement strand
CGAAGCGTAGCGTTACCTGGAAGGCTCTGCCTCCCGGAAAACTTGCGGTGGGCGCTGAGAGCGCAGAGGAGTATTTTGAACTCATTTAGCTTGATATGGGGGCGGTGTTTACCCAAGTCCGGTCAGCGACTGCTTGAGGAAGTCCCAAAACATGGCTGATTCTGCCTGTCGTTGCAAGACCACCTGCCGACTCTGTTGGACTGTTCCGATTACCTCACACACCAGGTCTCGACTGTGGAATTGAGTCTGTACCGCCGCTAATTTGTCGGGACGAATGCTCAGGAGAAATCCGTAGCTGGGAAAGCACAGCAGCCAATCCTCTAAAGGGATTCCGGCAGGTCTGGGAATAGCATCAAGGTTTAGGACAGCACCACGTCTAGAAGTTTCTAGCAGCATTAGCAGGGTGCCAATTATTCCTCCCATACTGATGTCTTTTCCAGCATCGCAAAGACCCATTGCCAGTTGGGGTAATATGGCTAAATCGCCACGTAGCTGTACTGGATCGGCTTCTGTACTCGCATTCCAGAAAGGATACTTAGGATGGTGTTTACCTCGAAAGTCAACAGCTATTAGTAAGAGGTCGCCAGGTTGAGCATTAAAGCTGCTGATTAAATGGTTAGCTCGTCCTAGAATTGCCACGGATAGAGCATCGTAGGGACTATGGCAGTTAGTGTGACCCCCCACAATTGGCACGTTGTAAGCTTGGGCTGCTGCTTTCATTCCGGCCCAGAGAGGTTCGCCTGCGGTCGCAGACTGGCTCCAGATGGTGTCCACAATCGCCATCGGTCGGCCTCCCATAGCGTAGATGTCTGAGACGTTGACCATCACAGCACACCAACCGGCAAACCAAGGCTCAGTTTCTACTAACAACGGCCACATTCCCTCAGCAGCCAGCAGCAGATAACCGTCTGCGTCCGGAATCGCAGCACAGTCGTCCCCTAGCAGATGGGATGGAGCTAACCCCAGTGCCCGTGCCGCTGCCTGAATATCCTGCTTCTGCAATATTCCCAAGGACCGTTGTAGCCGCGTTGCCAATTCTGCTAGCACGCTTGCGCCTCACACGTACAAGATATGGGACGCAGTTCAGTACCAGGGGGATAATGGTTCAAATCTGCCTCCATGAGGTGGTGAGGGCGATCGCAAATGGTCAACTCTTGCAGGGAGTACCAATGCAAACGCTGGAAGAATCGGACGTTGGGCAGCTGTACCGTCGCTAAAAATCTTTCACAACCCCAAGTATTAGCAGTGGTTACAGCCTTGTAAATCAAGCCCTTGCCAATGCTGCCTGCCCGACGGTAATCCGGATGCACTCCCAGTCTGCCACCGTACCATAGTCCTGGTTCTGGCTCATAGATCCGAACTATGCCTAGAACTGGGGAGTTCGGAGTTCGGAGTTCGGAGTTCGGAGTAGGGACAACCCGGTGGATCGCCCAGGGTTCGGGGTTTGGATTGGGAAGTTCGTGGGGGGTGGGGGATAATTTTTTGAGGGCGATGATGGGATAGGAAATTGCATCTAATTCATCGACATCACTGTCTTGAAATAGGCCCTGTTCTGTGACGAAAATAGAGTGACGAAGCTCAAAGTGGGCTGCAACTTCTGGAGGTAAAGTTGCCAATTTGAAGATGTAAGAATGAATAGTCACTTACAACCTTTGTGCCTTTGCGCCTTGGCGCGAGATTATTTAAAGTTAGATAAAGCCGAACAAGCACCACATTTGGCACAGCCAGCCTTGATCTTTTCAGCAGACATTCCAGCTTGATTGAGCATCAAGCCTACCTGTTGATACAGGCTGTACATGAACTTGCTATTGGGTGGCGTGTGTTGTGCCAAAGGAGTACCGCTGATTGGCACAAAAGGCACGACAAAAGGATAAACTCCAGTCGCAATCAGTCGCTCACAGGCAGCTAACAGTGTCGGGACGTCATCCCCCAAACCTGCTAGTAAGTAAGTACTTACCTGACCCCAGCCGAACACTTTAACCGCAGCTGCAAACGCTTCAAAGTAATATTCCACAGGAATACTAGCCTTCCCTGGCATGATTCTGGCCCGTACTGCTGGGTCAACTGCTTCTAGGTGCATCCCTAGACTGTCTACGCCAGACTGTTGAAGACGATTGAACCAATCAAAATCGTCAGGAGGTTCGCACTGGGCTTGGATCGGCAGATTGACCTGTTCCTTTACAGCTTTGGCACACTCGCTTAGGTAGGCGGTGCCGCGATCGCCTGTATTTGGCGTCCCGGTGGTCATCACCATATGCTTTACCCTATCCAGCCGGACTGCTGCCTCCGCCACCTCCGCCAGTTGCGCTGGAGTTTTGCGGGCGATCGTGCGACCCGCTGCTAAAGACTGACCGATGGCGCAGAACTGACAGGCGGTAGCCGCGTCGCTGTAGCGCATACAGGTTTGTAAAACTGTAGTGGCTAAAACGTCATGGCTGTGTAGTAGCGCAATCTGCTTATAGGGCACCCCATCTGCTGTTGTTAAGCTATAAAATTTGGGCTGCTCAGGGAAACTAATGGACGCGATCGCCTCTCCGTTCAGTTCTAAGACTGATTGCTCTGTTCCGACGTTAACAGCGTAAGGCGACTGGGCGGCAGTGCTGGTAAAAATTGGCACCATAACCGTCGTTCCATCCACTGTTACAGCTTTGTGATCTGAAGGACCGGCTCCGCCCTGCCGACCAGGGGTACCAACCTCCTGAACTAGCTTCAGCCCGTGGGACTGGAGTTCTGTGATCAAGTGTTGTTTGTTCATTCTCAGTAGAAG
>CAXUIV010000642.1:0-2776 GCA_964250875.1 uncultured bacterium | reverse complement strand
GCTTTTAAGCCCTCCATCAAATACTTGACGTTAAAGGCAATTTCTATACTTTCACCAGAAATTTGAGCTGGTAGTGACTCTCTACCGCTACCTACATCTTGAGCCTCAACAGACAAGTCAATTTCTTGGTCAACACTATCAATGCTGAATTTAACAATGTTGTTCTTCTGGTCTGCTAAAACAGCAATCCGCTCTAGGGCACTCAGCAGTTGCCGCCTGTCGAGGGTAATTTGCCGCTCAAATTGGCGTGGAATGAGTTGACGGTAAGCTGGATACTGGCCTTCTAAGGTGCGACTGGTCAAGCGTTGGTTTTCCCATTCAAATACCACTTGCCCAGAGTCAAAATGCATAGCCAGCGGTTCAGAAGAAGAGCGCATCCCTAGCATTCGTTCCAGCTCGCGTAAAGCTTTGGCTGGTAGCGTTACCTCTAGCTGTGGTACGTCACTGACTGCCTGTGGCAAAGCGTCTGTTGTGCTGGAGTCATCCTGGGGAGCGTTGGGCACGATCGCTACCAGAGATTTGAATTCCACGACTGCTAATCGATGCCCATCTGTGGCCGCGAACTCTAGGCTGCAATTAAAGTCCTGATCGGGAGTAGAGACTAGCTGAACTTTCAAATGAACGCCAGTTAAAACTTGCTTGGTTTCATCAGCACTGGTAGCAAACAAAGATCCACGTAATCCTTCAATCAATGCCTCCGCTGGGAGAAAAACAGCTTTACCCTTCTCCACAACCGGCAGTTCAGGGAACTCCTCTGCTCCCATACCTCGGACCTGATAGCGCCCTGATGCAGAGGTTATGGTGGCCCGAAAAGGTACTTCTCCTTCCTCGTCCTCTAGAGCAATCTCTCCTGGAGAAAGACGCGAAATGATATCGTTCAGTAGCCTAGCTGGAAGAGTAATTTCACCGCTGTTTTCTACTTGCGCTGGAAAACCAGTCCGGATGCCCAGGCTAAGGTCGAAAGCCGTCAAGCTCACTTGCTGAGCTTGAGCGTCTGCCGTCAATAAAACATTGGCTAGAACCGGATGGGTTGGACGCGATGGTACGGCCCGACTTACCAGTGAAAGGTTGGTACTGAGGTCACTTTGGGTACAAACTAATTTCATCGGTAGTTCAACAGCATACTTAGCGAGGGACTTAACTGGCGATTCTCCTACCTTGTTCACCAAATTCCTCTGTGAGGACGGGAACGCTACCGGATTGAATCTTGCTCAGAACGATATACTAGCACCCTTATTGCTCAGAGTGTAGGGTGACAGATGTCATAGCAACAGCAAGAACTACTTCTAAAGATTTATTTATTCTTTATAGTAGTAGAGGCTGTGGAAACTGTGGAAAAAGTTTGATACTCTTTGCGGGAGGTTCGTTTGAGCGATCACAGGCTGTGTAAAACTTGTGGAGAAACACTCCTTTTTCCAAATAGTATTTATACTTAGATCCGTTTTCCACTAAAACTGCCGAGTTCTCCACATAGTTTTTCGAGGGTTTTCCACAGAAAATCGGGCTTTTTCCACAAGCTAATTTTGTCTTAATCAATTTTTATACTTCTGTTAATAAACTCAAAATTTAGGAATCAAAGATTAGAGATTGGGGGGTAAGTTTTTATCCCACTTCTCACTCCCTACTCTCTAGGCTATGCCAAACGAGTGTGGTTGGCTCTCTCTCCTACGACTTTGGGGGACGGCTGGCTAAGTTAATGCGATCGCTCAACTGACGCAGTGTTTGAGCCAAGCTGGGGTCACTCTGTCGCAGCTGAGAAATCTTATCGCAGCTGTACATCACGGTCGTATGATCTTTACCACCAAATTCTTCTCCAATTCGTGGCAAACTCAAATCCGTGTGGTGGCGCATCAGATACATACCAATTTGTCTCGACCAGCTAATCTCTCGTCGCCGCGAATTACTTTTAAGGTCTTCAATTGAGACACTAAAGGCATCAGCTATAATCGTCAAAACCGCACCCGCAGATGCCTCCACTTTCTCTGCTGGTGGGTTTAGAACTGGGGCAATATTTTCGACAGTCATCGATAAGCCTGAGATTGAAATGTATGCAACGGCGCGAATCAAAGCTCCTTCTAATTCTCTGATGTTGGAGGTGTAGTTTGTAGCAATGTACTCAATGACCTCCCTAGGCAGCCGCATATTTTCGTACTCTGCCTTTTTCTGCAGAATTGCCATCCTAGTTTCTAGATCGGGTGCCTGGATATCAGCGATCAAGCCCATAGAAAATCGAGAGCAGAGACGTTCTTGCAGTCGAGGAATCTGATTTGGAGGACGGTCGGAGGCCAAGACTACCTGCTTACCTGCCTCGTGCAGAGTATTAAATGTATGGAAGAACTCTTCTTGGGTGTATTCTTTTCCCTCAATAAACTGAATATCATCTATTAACAGCACATCCGCTGCCCGATAATGCTCCCGAAATCTTTGCATGCTGTCTTTGCGAATTGCTGCAATTAAGTCATTGGTAAAATGTTCAGTTGAGACATAGAAGATTTTGGAGTCAGGACAAATTTCTAGACGGTAGTGACCTATTGCCTGCATAAGGTGAGTTTTACCTAAGCCAACGCCACCGCACAGAAATAAAGGATTAAACTCGCGTCCCGGAGATTCAGCAACTGCCAGGGAAGCAGCATGGGCCATACGACTGTTTGAACCAACCACAAATCGTGAGAATACATACTTGAGGTTTAACTCAGAGGGTTTGGCTCGATTGCTGGGTGGATTTTCGGGCATACTGGGTTCAACTGGCTGAGGCCAAGAAATTTCTGCATCATTG
>CAXUIV010000641.1:0-2784 GCA_964250875.1 uncultured bacterium | reverse complement strand
TAAGTTTTTGGTTCTGCCCGTGTCTGCAAAGGATGTCTTCCACGAAGCGGTGAAGCAGGCTCTTCAAAAAGAGCAGTGGGTGATTACGGACGACCCACTGAGGTTTAAATTTGGAAATGTCAACTTTCAAGCCGATCTAGGCGCAGAGAGATTGGTCGCAGCGGAGAGACTAGGTGAAAAAATAGCAGTTGAAATTAAAAGCTTTCTCAATCCCTCTGCAATTACGGATTTTTACACTGCCTTAGGACAGTTCCTCAGTTACCGCCTTGCACTAGTAGCCAATGAACCCGATCGGATACTGTACTTGGCAGTTCCGTTGGATGCCTACAAAACATTTTTTCAATTTGAGTTTACGAAAACTGCGGTACAACAATATCAGGTTCTACTAATTGTGTATGACCCAGTGAATGAGGTAATCGTGCAATGGATGAAATAGCTAAGTACCGCAAGTATATTCAGACACTGCTAACTCATTATGCTAGTGACGATATCTTGGATAGCGAAGTAGAGACTCAACTTATTTTTGATGTGGAGCGAGATCATTACCAGTGGATGAATGTAGGCTGGCAGGAGTTCAGTCGTATCTACCGATGCATAATGCATTTCGACATTAAAAACGGCAAAATCTGGCTCCAGCAGAATTTGACTGATCAGAATCCAGCGGAGGAATTAGTGGCAATGGGAGTGCCAAGAGAAGATATTGTGCTGGGGTTACAAGCTCCCTATAAACGGCAGTACACGGAGTATGGTGTTGCTTAAGAGAGAACCTCATGAAATTAGACCGTATTACCAGCAATCCCGCCCGCATGAATGGACAGCCCTGTATTCGTAATCTTCGTCTTACAGTTCGTCGAGTTATTGAGTTATTAGCTACCTACCCCAATCGAGAAGAGCTGCACCAAGAATTCCCAGAACTGGAGAATGAAGATATTCGACAAGCCTTGATTTTTGCATCCTCCTACTTGGACGATCGCATTGTCGAACTACCTGCTAGCTATGAAACTGTTGCTTAACCAGGGATTACTACTCTCTGCGGCGAAATTGCTACGTGATGTAGGGATAGACACAATCTATTAGAGGAGATTGGACTGTCGGCAACCGAAGACGCAGAGATTATTCGAAGGGCGGCAGAGGAAGAGCGCATTCTTGTAACACTTGATGCTGACTTTCATACATTATTAGCCCTTGATGAAGCAACTTTTCCCTCAGTGGTTTCCTTTAAATGTGAGTGAAGTTGCAGCTGAGGTTGGTTTTGCAGATCAGAGCCACCTGCACCGTCATTTCAAACGGATGTTTGGGATTACGCCAAAGGCAGTGCTTGCGGGTTGAGCGATCGCTTCACAGTTAGGAATAGCCTGAACTGGAAGATTCTGAATAGAGATACGCTGCAAGTCACCTCACAGCCTACCTCCTTCGCTTCCCTTTATTTACTGGACGCGAGCAGCTTTGATATCTCTGCGTGTGCAAACACAACATCAGGTTCGCGCTGAATAGCGTTGTAGTAATTTCTCTCAAACGTATTCCCTTCTTCTGACGGTGTGAGTAGCGTGCGGGTGTAGACAATCAGATTCTGGATATCCTCCAGAGATACTGGCTCATCTGATTGAAGCATTTCATCCATCTGCACAACTAGCTCAGAGATGCGACGTAGCCAAGCAAATTGTTCGTCGCCGATGACGAGTCGGAGGAGTTCTCCGCTCGATACTCGTCCGTGTATCTGTTCGTAAGCGTTGCGTTCTGTGTCAAGCAACAACTTGTGAAGGTGTAGCAATCTGTTGCGCAAATTTTGTAGATGTTGCTGCGTTGGTTGTGGCATGTTAGAAGTCAATGGTTCCTATCCTCTTACAATAGTCTTCAACCGTTTGAACAGCTTCGGCTTCGGTGTTCATCACGAAGGTACCGTAGCAGCCAACTGGCTATAATATCAATTACCAGATTTTTGCCATGCGTAGGACAAATCCTGGTAGCACAGAGTCGCCGCTCACCGTTTCAGGATTATCCAAAAGTTCAGCTTCTTGACCGGGGCGATAGATGTAGACTCTTCGGTTTTTGCGATCAATTAATAAGCCTAATGATGCTCCGTTGTCAATATATTCCTGCATCTTCTCTTGCAAGCTACTAACGCTATCGCTAGAAGATCGTAACTCAATCACAAAGTCTGGACAAATAGGAGCAAATGAAGCTTTTTGCTCCTCACTTAATGCATTCCAGCGCTCTAGTTTTACCCATGATGCATCAGGAAAGCGGGTTGCCCCATTAGGCAGGGTAAAGCCTGCACTAGAGTCAAACGTCTCACCCGTGCCATCTTGTTCTGCCCAGTTCGCAAGCTGCTGAGCAATTTTAATATTTCGATTACCTGTATCTGAAAAAGCTGGTGGCATAACGATCACTTCCCCACTAGCAGTACGCTCAATTCTCAAATCGCGATTGGCTAGACAGAGTTCGTAGAACTGTTCAACACTCATCGACTCGATAGCAGGAAGATTGACCTTTAGTGGGACGCTTTGAGTCTGAATGAGCAGCGTCATCATTGTTTTTCCTCAGTTGGTGTAGGCGTGAAATAGTGATATACCCTAGACAAGCTGCTCGTTCAGTCTGGTCCTCGAACGTCGTGGTTCTTAAGCTGCTGACGACTGAAGTAGATAGTCAGATTTGCGCCAATAAAGAAGTTATTGCGATCGCGCCAGAACCACTCCAGACAAGATACCAGTAGCGCTAGCTGGGCATAATGTAAAGAACTCTCCATCTCTGGTTCATTGCTTTCAACTTCAGTGGCATCTGGCA
>CAXUIV010000640.1:0-2789 GCA_964250875.1 uncultured bacterium | reverse complement strand
CGGAAATAACTGATTGCTAACGATGCTCCTGCCATTCACGTAAATGTAGCGTGAAGCATCGCCGCCTGCTGCATAGCGAAAAATCAGCTTGTACTTGCCAGAACACACCACGTTAACATTGAAAACCCACTGCTCATCGTGGTTCCAAGCCGCTACATCAACCCTGCGGCGATCGCCGTTGTGGATCGCTGCCGTTGACAGGTGATGCAGCGTACCATTTCCAGCTTGATAGGTCATTCCCTTTGTCCCCAAAAGAATAGCAGCATTGATGGTATCCATCGCAGCGCTTTGCCGTACAGCATCAGTGCCATCAAAGCTTCCAGCCCAACTGAAGCCAAATTGATGAGCGGAATTTCGGTACGACCAAATTGAGTCTGCGTTCTGAGTGATGAAATCTTTGTAGGTCTGTCTCTGTGTAGCTCGGTAAAGGTAGTACAAGTTGCGCATAAAGATCCCTTTAAACTGCGCACCTTCATCTCCACAGTTGGCCTGGTTCAACGCGGTTGCCGGAGTTACCACATCTGTGTTTAGCCTGCACGGCTCTTGCAAAATGCCGTTAGGGGCTAGCGTGCGAATTGTCGCATTGGCGATCGCCTGCGCCTGATCGAGCAAGGAGGAGTCATTTGTGCTTTTGTAGAGATCGACCAAACCTCCGAGAATGACACCCTGGTTGTAAGTCCAAGTTGTCTGTGCGTTGTTCTGACAGGAGTCGTTGAGTCCGTCATTGATCAGGTCGCTGCTGTTGATCAGTTTGGTGTACTTAAACCAGTTCCATTCCCGTTGTGCCCAGTCTAGGTAGCTTCCAGGTCCACTGTCTTTGGGCGATCGCAGATGCAGCCTTGCAGCAACGGACAAAAATAACTCGTTCGTAATCGCGTTTTTGTACGTCCGCTGCTGTTTTAGCTTCTTCCACCAGAGACCACCGCCACAAGTCGAGTCCCAACCACCCTTCATATCGTTGAAGATGGTCTTAGCCATATCAAGGTAGCGAGTTTCGCCCGTCAAATCATACGCTTTGATCCAGGTGAGTGCCCACCAGCCCTCGTCATCAAAGAACCAGGGGCTGAGGAACTTGTGGCCTTTGTACTTCTCGAATGTATGAAAGATGTTGCCACGGTAGGTGAGCGTGTCGGTAAGGCTGGAGTAGTCAATTGTCGTCTCCAAAGCGTTGGCTGCATTCCACCACCCGGTCGTCTGCCAAAGTCCAGTCGTAAGGTTATAGAAGATTTGCAGCGCCGCCATCCCCGCCGCTACGCCTAAGCGACAACTTCCTGGTACAACCATTTGCCTGCTCTATTAACCTGATACAGTATGACACTTTAAGCCGACGACCTTACAAAATGGCGCTTTGAACCCGATAGATAATTGTGAACCGCTACAGCTATGCATGAAGACTGTGAGCATGTCTTAGCTGCAAGTGTCAAACTTTTCATCTCTGGAATAGCGCCAACATCATCTGCTGCTGTTTTAGAATCGTGGGAAGGGATGCACTTTCTAGCGCACTGCCGCACGAGGGAATATCTAATGATTCAGCTACTTAACAAGCTCACAGACCAGCGCATTCGACTACAGGGGACCTGGGAGAAATTTAAGCTGATTCAGCAAGGGTCAGAGAATGCCCCTGGTGTCAGGCTGGCATTTTACAATGGAGAAATTGAATTATTCATGCCGGGGGAAGCGCACGAATTCTTTTCAGAGGTAATCGGCTATCTCGTCACTACATTTCTCTTGTCACGCGGCATTTTGTTCAAACCAACTGGCTCAAAGACACAGGAAAAAGAAGGGGAGGCTTCAGCTCAAGCCGATAAATCTTATTGCATTGGGGAAGCAAAACCGATTCCTGATTTGTCAATTGAGGTCATTTTTACCAGCGGCAGTGTGGCTAAGTTAGCACGCTACAGAGTGTTAGGCGTTCCCGAAGTTTGGTTTTGGGAAGATGGCGTTTTGACGTTGCATCATCTCCGCGCCGACGGCTATGAACAGATTGATCGCAGCGAGTTATTAGGGCTGAAAAGTTTAGACATCAATCTTTTGAAACGTTGTATTCTGATTGCTGAAACTGACTTTGCAGAAGCAGTTCAGGTATTTCAAAGCGAGACATAATGCACTTAGTTTATTTCTATTTTATTTGGATGAACTGGATTTAGAAGAATGACTCTTGCTTTGTGTTTTAGCAGATTCTAACTCATGAACGTGGTTGATTGCCCATTCACAGAGTACCGCTAAGGGATCAACAAGTGTTTCACCCAATGGTGTGAGCGAGTAATCCACCTGTGGAGGCACAACTGGATGCACAACCCTTTGAACTAGCCCACAGGCTTCCAGCTTCCGCAAGTTTTGAATCAGCATTTTCGGTGAAACACCTTTAATTTGCTGTTGTAGCTGGCTATATCTCTTTGTGCCTTGAGAAAGAGCATAGATGATCAGAATGACCCATTTGCTCGCAATATGTTCAAGGACTTGAGGGGCGGCACAAGTGGTATCAAACACCTTGGCTTCAGCAAGGTATGCTCTTGCCTGTTGAGTCATTTGGATAGTTATCACTAAAGTCTTATAATAGCGCTATTTTTACTGATTGGTAAGTACAGCACCTTTTGGTAAATACTTCCGGATCGATAGTCGCTTGTGCTTCTATGAAGAGGTACTCAATCGCTCCAAAATGAGGGCAAGCACCATGAAACTAGCTGGAAAAGTTGTACTTGTGACCGGCGGCAACAGTGGAATTGGATTAGCAACGGCTAAGCTGTTTAGTCAAGAAGGAGCTAAGGTTATTATTTCTGGACGCGATC
>CAXUIV010000639.1:0-2809 GCA_964250875.1 uncultured bacterium | reverse complement strand
ACTCGTTCCGGATGCCACTGGTTTTTATTGAAGAAGGGAATGGTAGATGCACCCTGGTTAAGCTCTAGAGTTAATCCTCTAGGGCTTTTTTTTGCAGTTCTTCCTGATTGCTAGACTTGCATACTACCAACTTCTGCTCCAAAAAGCAATGGTAAACGCACTTTGGTTAAGCACTTCGGTTAAGTTCTAGAGTCAACTTCTAGAGCTTTCTCTCAATGAATTGTTTATCTTTGAGAAAGTTCCGCCCCCTCTTTCTGGACGGGAACCACATCCGGCAAGGAGCGGCGAAAGAGATAAAGATATGATAACCCAAATAAACCGATAGCGACACTAACTAGACTCACGACTTGAGCTATCCGTAGCGGACCCAGCATCAAACTGTCAGTACGCAAGCCTTCGATCCAAAGGCGACCTAAGCTGTAGGCCACCATGTAGACCATAGAAATCGTTCCAATTTTGAGGCGTGGCCTTCCCTTCAAACCCCGGAAAAATAAGGTCAACAGTAATCCAAACACCATCAAATCCCACATAGACTCATAGAAAAAGGTGGGATGGAAGTACTCGTTACTAAGATATTCCGGAGGGCGGCGCTCTGGCGGAATAAATAGTTTCCAAGGTAGGTTGGTGGGCCGACCAAAGGCTTCAGAGTTGAAGAAGTTCCCCCAGCGACCGATCGCCTGTCCCAAGATCAGCGAAGGGGCCACGATGTCTGTCATTTGCCAGAACGAAACTCGCTTGAGTCGAGTAAAGATCAAGGCTGCCACAATGCCGCCCAAAATGGCTCCATGAATGGCGATCCCGCCTTGCCAAATTGCCACAATTGATTCTGGATGTTGAGCGTATTCTGGCCACTGAAACAAGACGTAATAGAGTCTGGCGGCAGGAATAGCTCCAACCACAAGCCAAATCGCTAGGTCACCTACCAAATCTGGATCAACATGACGCCGTTTTGCCAAATACTGGGAGAGGCTCACCCCAAGTAGTACCGCTGTAGCGATCAATAAGCCGTACCAACGGATAGTCAGCGGACCTATCTTGACCAAGATCGGTCCCGGAGAGGTAAATTGGAACGCCAGCAGAGTGGGAATATCCAGTGCCATGAGAAAGTGTTCAGGAGACTACAGGTATGCGCTCAACCAGGAAGTGACCATCGCAAGTTGGTTGACTCCGGCACAAGCCATTATGACTGATCTTAATTTGCCTTGGACTTCGAGAGAATAATTTATTGTTCACTTTTTTGAATGTAGAGGTTTACCTCGAGGTAATTGACGAGATAGCTCTTCCTCCGTAACCTCCTACCTCAATCTCTACTTTCTCAACGCAGCGGCACAGCCAGCAGCCTGCAACACTGCATCGAGTAGGCCCGGAAAGCGGGCGTCTAAATCCTCACGCCGCAGAGAGTTAAGTTGCTGTGTCCCCTCTCTACGACAGTAAAGGATGCCTGACTCCCGCAAGACTCTAAAGTGGTGTGACATCGTTGACTTAGCTACAGAGACATGCAGAGCGGCACAGGCTTGCTCACCCTTCTCCGCCAACCGCTTCACAATTTCGAGCCGAACTGGGTCGCCCAAGGCATAGAGAACGCCCGGTAAAAAAATGTCCTTTCTATCTGGGTGATATAGCAGTCTCATACTTGCATTATTGCATTAAAAGCTCTATAGTTTACTGATTCGAGAATTTCGAACTATAAAACTAATTGATAGAGGTTAAGTATGTCATCAGCTGCACAAGTTTCAGACTCTACTTTTAAGCAGGAAGTCATCGACAGCGAGATTCCAGTCTTGGTTGACTTTTGGGCTCCCTGGTGCGGTCCTTGTAAAATGGTTGGGCCAATTGTCGATGAAGTTGCAGCGCAGTACGAGGGGCGAGTAAAGGTCGTCAAACTCAACACTGATGAAAATCCCAGTGTTGCCAGCGAATACGGTATCCGCAGCATTCCCACCCTCATAGTTTTCAAAGGTGGTCAGAAAGTTGACATGGTTGTGGGCGCTGTTCCTAAAACAACTCTAGCTAACACCTTGGAAAAGTATCTTTAACTGAGAAAGGGCAGAGGGCATGGGGCATGGAGCAAAGGGCATGGGGCATAGAGAGGTTCTATTTGTACTCCCCTTTCGCCTACCCCTTTGCCTTTCGCCTTTCCCCTATGCCCCATGCCCTCTGCCCTTTGCCCAACTACATCTTTATAATCTCAACCACACAAACCTTATGAGTAATCTAACCCTCTTCTCACCCATCCGGCTGGGACGTTACACCCTCCCAAATCGGATCGTGATGGCACCGCTAACCCGCAACCGCGCTGGGGCAGGAAATGTCCCAGGTCCTTTGAATGCCACCTATTATGCTCAGCGAGCATCCGCAGGGCTGATTATTACAGAAGCTACCAGGTTTCACCCCAGGGAGTTGGCTATCCCTCAACCCCCGGTATTCACTCATCCGAACAGATCGCTGGATGGCGTCTGGTGACAGATGCGGTGCATGAGCAAGGGGGACTGATTTTTCTGCAACTTTGGCATGTTGGAAGAATTTCTCATCCTTTACTGCAACCACAGGGAGAATTGCCTGTAGCACCCAGCGCGATCGCCGCTGCAGGCGAAGCAATGACTTACGAGGGAATGCGCCCATACGTGACTCCTCGCGCCTTGGAAACTCATGAGACCCCAGGCATCGTGGAACAGTTCCGTCAGGGAGCTGAAAATGCTCTAGCTGCTGGATTCGACGGGGTTGAGGTTCACGGAGCAAATGGCTACCTGCTAGATCAATTCCTCCGGGATGGTACCAACCAACGCACAGACCAGTATGGCGGTTCAGT
>CAXUIV010000638.1:0-2871 GCA_964250875.1 uncultured bacterium | reverse complement strand
AACGGCTAACGCAGTCCCCTACGGAGGGAAACCCTCCTTCAGGGCTGTCTCACCACTCCGGAAACTCGCTCTCTGCGGTTCGTAAAAAATGACCCACCAGATACAGAGAACCGCACAACACAGTCAAATCACTTGCACCAGCCACATCCAGCGCCTCTAACAAACCGCTACAGGTGCAGCAACGATCTAACTCCGGACACACACCACGAGCCAAAATTGCCAACTCCTCTGGATCGGCTGAACTGTGGTCAGGCACCGGCACCAGATATAGCCGATCGCCCGGTCGAAGCAAAGCCTGAAAAATATCAGCATGATCCTTAGTAGACAGCATGCCCATCACCCAGTCCACCGACTTAGCATCCAGCGTGTCCACAAACAGACGCAGAGCAACGGCAGCCGCCGGATTATGAGCGCCGTCAATCAGCAAAGGCCGGTCTTGCCACAGCCTCCACTCCAGCCGCCCAGGCCACCTAGCCCTTCCCATACCAGCAGCGATCGCCTCCCCCACACCCCATCCCAGACCTTGAAGCACCTGTAGCGCCGCCACCGCCACCGCCGAATTGCTCAACTGCACGTGCCCCAACAGCGGCAACTCAAACTCAACCTCCCCATAAGACACCCTTCGCGTTTCTTGCGTCTTCGCGGTTCGTAACTCCACCGCCGGTTCAACCCAAACCGACGGACAACCCAACTCAGCCAGACGCGATCGCACAACAGCTTCAGCCACCGGAGGCAAAGGCCCAATCACCGCTGGACATCCCGACTTCAGAATACCAGCCTTCTCCCTAGCAATATCCGCCAACGTTGGTCCCAACTGCTGCCAGTGTTCCCAACTGATAGAAGTGATCGCCGTCACCAAAGGGCGATCGCATACATTCGTCGCATCCAGACGCCCTCCCAGTCCCACCTCTACAACCGCTACATCCACCTGACTTTGAGCAAAATAGAGCCAAGCAGCCGCCGTAAAAACTTCAAACTGAGTTGGTGACTCCTCGCCGGGGCGAATAGCGTCCTCCACTTGCAGCAGCAATTGTTGCAGCGTATGAATTGAAATTGGCTGTTCGTTCAGGCAGATGCGTTCAGTCCAGTCCACCAAATGAGGAGAGGTATAGCGTCCTACCCGGTAGCCAGCATAAGTTAACACCGCAGACAAATAGGCACAAACAGAACCTTTACCATTCGTCCCAGCTACATGAATGATCTGTACTTGGTGATGTGGATTGCCAAGATTTGCTAATAATTGCTGAATTCGCTCTAATCCTAGATGGACGCCAAAACGTTGATAGGGCTTCAGAATAGAGTCAATGTCTACTCGCACAGTTTAAACTCCAAGATGGATCGAAAAAATCGCTTCACAGTGGCTTCGCCCGTAGCCCAAAAACATCCTCACCCACTGGTTCTGCATGAAGATACGCGGGTTGACAACTATTTTTGGCTGCGAGATGCCAGCAATCCGCAAGTAATCGCCTATTTGGCAGCGGAGAATGCCTACACCTCATCCATGATGCAGCATACCGAAGCACTGCAAACGACCCTCTACGAGGAGATGCTAGCTCGCATCAAAGAAGATGACCTCTCAGTTCCCTACTACAAAGGGGGTTTCTACTATTACTCCCGCACCGCCGAGGGCAAAGCTTACCCAATTTACTGCCGCAGACAAGGCAGTCTGGATGCGCCAGAGGAAGTGTTGCTAGACCAAAACGAACTTGCTTTAGGACACGAGTACTTCGGCTTGGGCGTGTTTCAAGTTAGCCCAGATCATCAGCTTCTAGCATATTCCGTTGATACCACTGGCGAGGAGCGCTACACACTTTTCTTCCTAGACCTTATCACCCATCAGCTGTATCCAGAAAGCATCGCCGAAACCTCCTACTCGGTCACTTGGGGCAACGACAGCAAAACTGTATTTTACACTAGAGTTGACTCGCTCAATCGCCCTTTTAAACTACTGAGGCACACTTTGGGCAACACATCTGTCACCGACGTCCTTGTATACCACGAGGCGGACGATGCCTATTTTCTTGACGTCAGTAAGACCCGCAGCGAAGCCTATATCCTGATGAGCTTGAACAGCAAGGTGACATCAGAAATCCATTACTTAGATGCCAACCATCCCACAGACTCTTTCCAAGTCATCCACCCACGCGCTTCAGGAGTGGAATACCAGGTAGAGCATCATAGTGACTATTTCTACATCGTTACCAACGATGCCGCCATCAACTTCAAACTGATGAAAACCCCAGTTGCATTCCCCTCGCAGGAAAACTGGCAAACTGAAATTCCCCATCGAGAAGGAGTGATGATATCAGGCATAAGCGCCTTTGCCGATCACTTGGTTATCTATGAACGAGAGGACGGGCTACCAACAGTGCGCGTGCGTCAACTTTCTACAGGTGACGAACACTGGATTGCATTTCCCGAACCGACCTACGCAGTCTCACCAGAGAGGAATCCGGAGTTTAACACCGCTACTTTTCGATTCAGCTACAGGTCGCTCGTCACTCCAGAATCCGTGTTTGACTACGATATGGAAACTCGGAAGCGCGAACTGAAGAAAGAGACAGAAGTATTGGGTGGCTACGACAAAACTCAGTACGGCAGTGAGCGGATTATGGCTACCGCTACCGACGGCACTCAGATTCCGATCTCTATTGTTTATCGGCGGGGGATTGAGAGACAGCCAATTTTGCTGACTGGCTATGGAGCTTACGGCGTCAGCTATCCACCCTCTTTTTCTTCCAGCCGACTCTCGCTGCTAGACCGTGGCGTAGCGTTTGCGATCGCCCACGTTCGCGGTGGTGAAGAAATGGGTCGCAAATGGTACGAGGATGGCAAGTTCTTGCACAAAAAAAATACCTTCACCGACTTTAT
>CAXUIV010000637.1:0-2892 GCA_964250875.1 uncultured bacterium | reverse complement strand
TACTAAGAAGCGCCAGTATCCTGGATTGCCTTGACTACTGCCGAGGCAAGGCTAGACATGACCTTTTCGCGTTCCGCCACAGGTGCTTTTGACCCAGCAATGAACACGGCGATCGCCACCTGTCTTCCTGTCGGAGAGGTGATGATGCCAACGTCATTTGTAGCAGTGCCGATTCCGAGGACCTCTGGACCTGAACCAGTCTTGTGGGCAATCGACCAACCCGGCGGTAGTCCTGCTTTAAGCCGCTGCTTTCCAGTCTGTGAGTTGGTCATAATCTTTAGCAACAAAGCGGTAGATCTTTCAGACAGTTGGTGCGATCGCAATTTTGCGAGCAAGGCAACCATACCTGCCGGAGTCGCCGTATCTCGTGGATCTGTGAGGTACTTTTCGAGTGCTGCCTGCTTGACGCGATTGGGAATCTTCTCCACCGCCTCCTTATACTTCTGTTCGTTCGCTAGTTCAGGGCGAAACGTGAGTCCTACGCAATCTGGCTGGAGTTGTTGTTCCAGGCGGTCAACTCGGATGCCACGAAGGTCCATCTGGTGCAGGAGAGCAGTCACTTTTTGAGGTCCACCAACCAGCCTACTCAAGGCGTCAGCTGCCGTATTATCACTCACACTAATAGAACGTTCTAGCAGGTATTGAACTGTGAATTGGGCACTGCCACCCTTCATAATTGGGCTGTATCCAGGTGCGAACTCCTGAGGGGAAATTGTGACCAGTTGGCTAAGCGACAGTTTGCCTTCGTCTACCAGCTTGAGGATGACGATGCCTAAGGGAAGCTTGAATACGCTTTGCATTGGAAACCGTTGCTCGCCATTCCGAAACCAACTCTCACCCGTATTGAGATCTAAAACTCCGATGCCGACATGAGCTTGAGCGGCTGAGGTGTTCAGGTTGTCGAGCTGCCCCTTAAGCTTGGCATTGGATGCCACGACAGACTGATGGCTGGCGATCGCGCCATCTACAGTTAATCTAACTAAATTAGTGGCTGATTCTCGTTGATTGAAGGATTTAACAAGGTTGGGTTTTGTCTTATTCAAAAATATGAACCGGTTGTCAAGAGGCAAGAAGAATGTCAGCGGCATCGCCATTCCGAGCAAAATCCAGGAGCGAAATAAAACGATTGAAAACATCAACGATTTAACTTACTTAATTGCTCGACTTATCTAAAATAAAACATTGAGCTAGAATAACAAGCGATGGTCCACACCTTATTACGTAATTTTTGATACAGGTAGATGAGAAATAGGTTGACGAGAATAAACAAAAACTTGCAACTGTCTTCATGGGGCATTGAGTGATTAAAGATCATTAAAGATATAAAACTGTCCGTAAACCTTCATCTACTTCGGCTTGCAAATCTGCCGATAACGAACCAACACGTTCGGTCAAGAATGCTATTTACAACTGAATCTCTGGATAAACCCGTAGCATCACGCAATAATAAAACGTTGCCAGGTGCGTTTGCGAGTTCAAGATTAGATGTAATAATGGAGACAATTACTGTTCTGAGACGACTTTGTGTAAAAGTATCATCTTGAATAATCAAGACAGGTCTACGATAGCCAGGTTCAGAAGCCATTGGGTCAGGTAGATCTGCCCACCAAATTTCTCCACGATACACTACCAATCCTCACGCGGTAGAGACATAAACTGCATTGTTGCCATCACCGGATCTAACTCTGATGACTCCTTAGCATACACCTCGTTCAGTTTCGATAGAATCTGCTCTCGGTTATGTCGTCGTAAATATGCTTTCAATGCTTCTGTGTATAGTTCACTCCGGGACATCCCCAACTGTTGAGCAAGTGCCTCTGCTTCCTCAAAAA
Organism: uncultured bacterium; assembly: GCA_964250875.1. Taxonomy (GTDB): domain Bacteria; phylum Cyanobacteriota; class Cyanobacteriia; order Cyanobacteriales; family Chroococcidiopsidaceae; genus CAXUIV01. Next base: position 1,060 of record CAXUIV010000637.1, on the reverse strand, counting down.
TTGGGTCTGGAAGAGAAATAGCAGTTTTCACTAACTAGGCTCCTCAAGTAGTTATTACACCTCAGTTATACCAAACTCGGACTCATCCTATTGCTTCTAACCACTGAATGTTTTGACCGCTTGGGGAGTAGCACCTGTTAGTGATGCAGCTAGGTTGGGAAGAACAAGTAGCATGTAGTTACATGCTGCCCATGTTGACTGCCTATTATCAGATGAAACACTTCCTCTCACCTCTCCAACAGTTCTTGCTCACTTGGCTGCTGATCTTGGTTACAGGTTGGGTCACACTGACTGCCCTCAGCTACATCGGTGAGTTACTCAGCATTTTAATTACAGCAGGGCTGATTGCATTTTTTCTTAACTATGCCGTCGCGGGTTTGCATCCTCTCCTGCCTCGGAGTGTGGCAGCGGTCGTTGTCTACTTAGCGGCTGGTGTTATCGTCGTTTTCGTCGCCTTGACACTGGTGCCGCCAGTATTTAACCAAGGGAGGCAGTTAGTCACCAACCTGCCCTCCCTGCTAGATTCTGCTCAGCAGCAACTGATCGCCTTTCAAGACTGGAGTGTCCAGCACAATTTGCCGTTTGACAGTCAGATTTTAGGTTCACAGTTGTTGACGCGAGTGCAAGCCCAGGCCGAGAAAATTGCGGGTACTGGTTTTGGCTTGGTCGTGGGTACCTTTAACTGGGTGTTGGACTTGATTCTAATCATCGTCATCTCGTTTTACATGCTGGTTGATGGTGAGCGGGTGTGGCAGGGTCTGACCAACATTTTTGCGCCTCCCATTCGCGCCGGGTTGACCGAAGCTCTGCGACGCAACCTCCAGCGGTTTGTTTTTGGTCAGCTGTTGTTGGGTCTATTTATGACCGTTACTCTGACGCTGGCTTTGTGGGCTTTGCAGGTACCCTTTTTCCTGTTATTTGCTGTTTTTGTTGGTTTATTGGAAGTGATTCCTTTTATTGGTGCGACTTTAGGGATAGCGACAGTCACAGTTGTGGTCGCTTTTATCAATTGGTGGTTGGCGCTACAGGTGTTAGCTGTGGCGATTGGAATTCAGCAGAT
>CAXUIV010000636.1:0-2910 GCA_964250875.1 uncultured bacterium | reverse complement strand
GAGGCACAGGAGCGTTGAAGCAGTTGAAGCTTAGCGATCGCTTGATGATCCATGAATAAACCGAGTAACGTACCTCAGTTATGGTAGATTGTCTGCTGACGCTTAGAAATGCGTTTAGGCTTAGCTGTAAAGATAAATTTAGTTCAGCCAGATTTTAACTCATGACTCCGGGTATTATCGCTGCGATCGCCTACGGTATCCTAGCCATTGTGGGTGGCATCATCGGGTACGTCCAAGCTCAGAGCAAAGCTTCACTAATTTCTGGCGGCATCAGCGGCCTATTGCTGATTCTAGGCGGAGTCATGCAGTTACAGGGACAAGCTTGGGGACTAGTTCTAGCAATTGTCGTTACAGCGGTTTTGGTTGTTGTCTTTGCAATCCGGCTGTCGAAAACTCGTAAAGTCATGCCTGCTGGATTGATGACCGTTTTGGGTGTGACTGCGCTAGTAATAATGCTGAAACAACTATTTAACCCAGTGTAGCGATCGCCTCTCCAAATTTTTCATTCAACTATATGGTGAGTCACTGACAGACAACTTCCACTTGGGATAAAGCCGGTTAAACGTTTCACGCTGCCGCTTCTCTAACATTCTCTTGACTAACTCTTTACCGATCCCCTGCCTTTGATATTCAGGTAAAACTTCTAGAAACGGAATGTATGCAGACAGGATTTTGTCTGTAATAGCAGTGATGAAACCAACAAACTTACCGTTCTCGTCATCAATAACCACAACAATCTCGTCACTCTTTTTTAGCAGCTCAAGATGTGTTTGAGGTGATGGTGAATTCAGTCAACCCGCGAAAAACCCACTTAGATTCTCTGCTACAACAAAATGAGTTGAGTCAACATAGCGAATCATGGTCAATCTCTGCACGCTTTCTTTAGAGGTTATCTTTTTGAATGCTCACGTATTCGCTGTTGAAGACGGCTAATAACCTCAAAGCTTAACTCCTCTTCTGGTTCAACTTTTTCGCGTTCAGCCAAGACTGACTCAATTTCCTCAGGAGAGGCTTGCTTTAGCTCCTGCAACAAAACTGCGAAAGATTGCTTTTGCCTTGTAACTTCTTCTTCAGATACCGCTTGAATTGAATATGTCGATGTGACTTGTCGAGTCAGAGCATAAACAATGTATTGGTTCAGAGAAACACCTTCAACCTCAGCTAAATGAGTCAATTGCTGGTGAAGGGTTTCAGGTAATCGAAGCGTTAATCGACTCATTGTTAGCTCCTCTAAGATGCTAGTTCGATCAGTAACTCGCTAGGTGTAATAACTTGTAGCCCCAGCGACTCCTTGGCTCTCTGAAAGTCACGAATATTTGATGTAACTACAATTGCGCCTGCATTCATCGCACAATCAATTACAAGATCATCTCCAGGATCGGGCGAAGTTGGTCGCCATGAGTAGTAAACTAATGTAAATTGAGTGCGATTGAGAAGCTCTCTTACAACAGGCTGTAGTCTTTGCCAGCGAGTTTCCGAAAGCTTACGAGATAGAACATCTTCATACTCGTAAGCAATTGCATTAGAAACACAAACTTCCAGCAAACCAGCTAGCCATGTATCAATAACTAGACCAGCAGCACCACCTTGCTTAGTCAAACCCTCAAAAACAACGTTGGTGTCGATGACGACTCGAAATGGGGGTGCAATGGACATGACACTACTATAGCACCACTAGTAGTGTCAGGAAACGATAAGATGTATGTGGAGGAGTGAAGCAGGATGAGCGTAACAAAGGAGCGATCTCGGTGAAGCTATTGGTCAACAGTCTATTGCTAGCTCAGTGACACTGATATTAATGAGTTGAGGGTCTAGGCGATCGCTTTTGTAAATCTACTTAAATATAAATCTTTCGCGCCCCAGTACCTCATTCAACTCTTCCAAAAGGTCAAGTGACAGTAATACTTCTCCATTTGCCAAAGCATATCGAAATGCTTGAGCAGGTTTGCCGTTCTCAAACAGAAGCGCACTGATAATCACATTTGTATCAAAAACGTAGCGCACTTCATTCTTCATTCAGAATTGAGTCCAAAAGTTCTGGGGTCAACCCTCGCGCTTGAGCATTCCGACTAATAGCACTCATTACCTCCTCCAGAGATCTTTTGCGTCGAGTTACATCACCAAGTTTGAGGCTGAGTAATGCTTCTAGTTTGCGACGCTGCTCTTCAGAGGCTGCTTCAAAAATACGGGCGACATCAGCATCAACACAAATTGTGATCGTTTTGGTTTCCATAGCGGTTATTTAGTTTATGAACGACAGCAGAGAATACTCAGATCTCCTCAGTAACCGATTCGTGTGAGACTTTTACATTTCCAGGGTTCTTCTTTCCCCTACCCCTAATTTACCTAAGAGGTACAATCATAAGCAAAAACACATTCAACCTCAAAAAGTGAGGCCCGGAGTCGCAAACTATGGAATTCGTGTCCGATCCGCCGATCTCAGTCAAAATTAGCAAGATGAAGGAACGGGTACGGTGGCGCGATCCGCTGATCGCTGAACGGGGAATCGATCAGACCCGAATGGTTTTAGATGATGGTAAGGGAGACAGTCCAGAGTTCTCATTCTTGGTCGTGGGTGACAGTGGAGCAGGACCTCATGGGGGGGATAATCCCCAACGACGGCTCGCCGAGCAAATGGTGACACAGCGCGATGACTGCCGTTTCATGCTGCACACGGGTGACGTCATTTATCTCGTCGGCTCAAGCGAGTACTACCTGGGAAATTTCATTGAGCCATACCGCGAGTTTCTAGTGGGCGGTGAGCATCCCAAGCGCATTGCCTACAACAAAATGGTTTTCACTCTACCAATCCTGCCGGTACCAGGCAACCACGACTACTACGATCTACCGATACTCTACGGTCTGATGGTACAGTCCACATTGCCGCTACGCCGCCTACTGAATATCCAG
>CAXUIV010000635.1:0-2925 GCA_964250875.1 uncultured bacterium | reverse complement strand
GCCGCTGAAGTCGCTGAGCCTCAGCTTGCCCTTTGGCGCGGTTCACATCTGCCTCGGCCTCCTTAGAAGCCTTCAGCGCCACATATTCAGCTTGTTTTGCTTCTTGCTCAGCAATCTGCTTGGCTTCAATTGACTTGGTGAACTCTGGAGAGAAGGAAACATTCACGAGAGAAACATCATCCACCTGTAGCCCATAAGCAGCCAGTCGATTTTTAATAGCGCTGTCGATTTCTCCCTTCAGTTCTGCCCGTTTTTTGAGAATCTCCTCTGCGGTCTTCTGGGGAGTAGCGGCTTTCAATACTTCGGTAATTGCGGGTTTGATGATGCCTTCTACAATTTGGTCTTCATCACCAAGGCGCTGATAAACCGTATTGACTTGGGCTGGATCGATATGCCAGTTTAGGGTCAGTGTGGTGTCAATCGTCTGTAAATCTTTAGTGCCAACAGGAACTGTAATATCTGTCTTTTGAACTCGAATATTAAGCCTTTTAACCGAGGTTCCGAAGGGGGAAATGAGATGAATGCCTTCATCTAAAACGACATTTTGGACTTTACCAAAGTGCATCAACACGCCCCGTTCGCCCGCATTTACAATCGCAAATGACCTGAGCAAAACGATACCAACCAGGAGGGTAATTCCCCCGACAGTGTATAAATTTCTAGAAGGACGAGTGGTAAGTTGCATATTTTGTTGGCCTCAAGAGATTAAGTGAGGTTGAGAACTGATGTCGGTCACTGCTGCTATCAGCAGATACAGTAGACTCTTTATGGTTCTCAAACTGAATCTAGGAACTTATGTAATTTGTTACAAAACTTTACATGAACGCGTTTGATAAGCTCACCTTTGTAGAGACGTTACACGTAACGTCGGTCTCTATACCTGTGAAAGTCGGATTAACGATCCACTAAATTCGTCTCTGATTGTATTTACCTCTCACTCCTTGCCCTTCGCCACGCCTTTAGCGCTTGGCTCAAGATTGGCCTGCGCTTTTAGACAAGTTATTTGAGCTTTGAGATCGACAATCAAATTTTCTAGTTGTTCTCTACTAGGCACCTGCACTTCACTACCATCTGCCAACGGGGACGTTGGTCCACGTAACATATCTATCTTAGACTCCAATTGCTCTATCTTCGATGTGACTCGGTAGAGTTCAAATTCTAGCCTTGAAACCCGTTCTGACCCACAGCCGGTTAGGGTAGCAAGGCAGATCAAGCAGGCTAGGCACATTAAAACAATCTTCATGGCATAGTTGTTGTGGAAGCATGGTTGCATTGTCACGTTATTACAGGCTCATAGCTTCAGAAAGGTGAATATGTTCGGTAGCCATTCAGCTATTAGCAAAGAGTATAAGCCACACAGAGCTATCCCATCGTCTAGTCCGGCTCCTCCAATATTAAGTGGGACGATCGCCTTTTCTGGCTGAAGGTCTTTTAAATGCAATAAGTCTGCACCAATCAGAGTGCCCAGCACACCACCTGCAAAGGCAACTGAAGCAGCAGTGTGACCAGTGCCGACTGTACGCAGGGCGGCGAGTGCAGCAATGAGCGACATTAGCCAAAAAAGTCTGGATTTGGTATAAACTCCCATTCCCGGTACGACCGTAACGAAGAAATAACTGATGACTGCAATGATGGCGGCTACGGTTAAAATGGCCGATGGCGGGGTGCGACTAAATTGATACAGAGCTAGAACCAATGGAGTCAGCCCACCTGCCAAATTAATTCCTACGAACGTATGAGATTGAAAGCGTGTTTTGTAAGCTGGGTTATTGGACTTCAGTAGCCAAATGGGAAATAACTCATACTTTACTTGACCTTGACGAACTGCTACTACATACAGGGGTATATTGATTTGAGAGCAAAATGTTACGCCAACCAATAAGGCTAAGCCCACTCCAGACGCAATTCCTAATCGTATCCCGACGATTGAAAGCACAGTAGAGTAGATTTTGAAACTCAAGAGAATGGCGATGATAAAAAAGAGCAAAACTAGTAAACGACCGAAAAGGGGATTAGATTTGAACTCAAGTTTGATAGAGAATGGACCCAAGTTGATACGAAGCAAACAGTCATTGCTAAGACTCATGGCTGATTGAAATTTAGGATCGTTATTAAACCGATTTGGACAATCACTCAAATTGTTGGAGGACGCAGCAGCATAAGTTATGACCAGATCGAAATGGCTACACTTGAACGCCATGTTTCTCGTTTTCGCTGTCATGCAGTCGCCAACGTCGAAAAGGCAACCGGAAGAATCCCTCACTGCATTGATCACAGCGGTTCCTGAGTTACTTGCGCTATGGTCTTGCTGCCCTACGCTACAGAAAAGTGCCGAAGATAATCCAAAGTGACGGAGGTCGTGCAAACCTCTCACCCATCAACCAATAAATAAATTGTTTCATCGCAAACAACCTAAATGTCTAAAAAACTCTGTAAGGTTGTCAGGCTAAATCTAGGAAATTGCAGAAGTCTTTACAAAACTTTACTTTGTATAAATGTTCGCCTTCAGGCTCGCTTAGCTCTAGTGGAATTCAGGATGGTCTTGCAACCAAGTCTCCAGGTCTGTCAATTGCGAGAAATCCAGCAGCGCTTCACCCAAGTCTTCCAGTTGAGTAATGGAGAGTTGGTCTACTTGCGACACTACCGCAGGGGACAGTTGGCCCACACGTCGCGTCAGCAAACGCAAGATGAGAGATTTTTCGCGCTGCCTACCCTGCTCAAGACCCTGCTCAAGACCCTGCTCAAGACCCTGCTCAATGCCCTGCTCAATGCCTTGTTCCATCCAGCTTGTGACAATCTGCATAACGCCTTCCCGTTCTCTCTCTTCTAATCTACCAATCTCTGCTTGAAACTCCTCATTCGATTTTGACAGTTTCGCGGACGAAAATTCTAAAATTGCGGTTGCGCCCTGCTGGATTTGTGGCG